>JAIQFV010000030.1 GCA_020073085.1 Terriglobia bacterium
GAAGTTGACTGAAAATGCTGCAAAATGTGTTCACGGTTGAGCCTCCGAATGTGAATTTGCAATCTTCCGGACTGCGAATCCATCATACGTGATGGCTCAACCCCTTTCATTTTAAAAAGCTAATTTGGACAAGAGTGATTGGTGTAGATTTCGTGCTTTTGGCTTATCCTTATGAGTTCGATTAACCATAATGGGGCATAGGCCAAAGGAATGTCATCAAGAGAGTATCCGGGCTTCCATCTGTATAATTCGCCCGATTCGTGTTTGCTGGGGGGGGCTTTGGCATAGCCATCATAAGCCCGTATATCCACACTTGGGATAATATGCTGACAATTTTTAACGTCAAAGCCCGGATCTTTGAAGTAATGGTGAAGCCCATCCCCTGTTATGACGGTTGGCGTCTCTGGGATATAAAGCCCATGAACCGACTTCATTCCTTCTTCGCCGTCTGGATCTAGAACCAGCAACCCCTGCGTGACGATTGCGATATCGTTATTACTGCCGTTACCCCACCATTCATTGCATTTTCGCAAAGAAGCCGTCGTGTCTCGGTAGGGCTTCCAATGGCGGACGTTTGGGTACTTTGTGGAGGGCTTCAGGGGGAAAGGGCTGAGACCATGCTGGATGTAATTAAGTGCTGCCTCTAACGTTTCGTTCACTGCCGCCTCAATGTTACGGGGCTAGGCGATTAGGCGGAATCGCCAGGGCTTTTGACCTTTTCGCCCCGATCCTTTGTCGAAAGTTGCTTTGCTGCTTACTTGCTCAAGAAATATCTAATCAAATGAACCCTGGCATCGATCACTTTGCTGTCGGTCTCCTCGCTATTGTGAAAGTATTCACATGTTCTAATAAACCTATAAGTCACTCGGGCCATTATCCAGATTATCTATGGAACGGAACACCGGGGGACTTACTCTATTTCACCCCCCTTATTTCATATTTTTCGCTGAATGTCGATAATCCTTTCGGCAAATCTCAATAAAATAAATTCTGGTTTATGTGAGTTATTAAAAACAAAAGCGCTATTAATCGAATCCTCCTCTCATGGGAAGGGCCGTCGAACTAGTGCATGGTGCAAATAGGTAATTTTCACTTATTTCGGTTTTCACCGGAAAATGGCAACATCTGGGAGCGAGAAACCTGCACGGTGCAACCATAAGACAAATCAAGCTCAAAGCCACAATTTGAGCAAGTAACTTGCATAAGTGGACAGGGAAAAGAATCACCACAATATAGCATATATTTTAACCATGCCATGACTCTCTGCGCGGTTTCCAGGTTGGCTCTTATTGACAAATCACACAGTGGATTCAAAACCAGCTCGTGAAAAATTTCTCTTGAAATTGTAGCAGCGAAGTTCTACACTTTTGCTCGGCCAGCCGCCCCCAAGTCGGCCCCTTATCACAATGCACCGATCGGCTGGCTATTTGAGGCTGTTCCGTTTATCTCCAGGTTAACCAGTGATTTGGAAAGCCCCGCCTACAGGAGGCCAAATGCGTCTTCAATTGGTTGGAATCCTCACAGTCTTGCTACTGCTCCCCCAATTGATTTTTTCGCAGCAGGCAAGTTCGAAGAGCGCTTTCACTTTGAAGCCCGGACAAGCGGTTTACCTTGTCGCAGCTAAGAGTAATGGAAATCCCGACCTTTCGTCTGAGCGCAAGATCAAAGAGGAGTTTGAAAAGCAAAAGGTGTTTAAGATTGCCTCTTCCCTCCAATCCGCCGACTTTGTTTTCATAATGCTTGTTGAATACGAATATAACCAAAGCATGGTTGGTGGAATCGGGATTGGGAGCGAGGACATAAAGAGCATCCTTGCTCTTGGAGTTCCTCCTTCTGCATACAGCCGATACAAGGCAAATCTCGATGGCTTGCGTGAAGAATCATTCTGGCAGTTGAGCGAGAATAACAATGCATGGCGGACAGGAGGCCTTCCGAAGAAAATTGTGAAGAAATTTCATGAAATGGTTCCCCCAAAATAGGTCTTCCTGGACGATTTCTACATGAAAAATACCCCATGAATCTAGGTAAGAGATGAACATGAGATCTTGCGTTGGCCAGTCGCCTCCCATGTCGGCCCCCTGGTGATTCCGACCGACTGGCCACGTTTGTTTCCCCGGCCACATAAAGAAACCCTTCCACGAGAGATGAGAGAGGAGGCACCCCCATGTTGAGAATCCGCAAGTCTGTTGCCTTCGTGTTCTTGTTCTCGATGCGTTCCACTGCACTTCAAGAGGTTTGTAAAGCGTCCGATAAATAGATTTGCGGTTGCTGGTCATACAGCAAATTTCCCTCATTCTTTGGAGCGCCTGTTCAAAAAATCCTTAGTGAAATCTCAGCTCCGAAAGTAGAAGGAGTTGGTGAAATGTACTCTTTCGATTCATTTCCAGATTTCGAGAATTTCAGGTATCAAATCGCGAATGTTCCATCTGGTAGTAAGCTGCAGGCGTGGATCAAGCTCCGAGAGTGTGAACGACGTCTCGCGTTTTGCATTTGGGCCAAATCTTTTTGTGATTTCAGAGATCCAAAGATAACTCTCATTTTTCAGGATGCAATAAGTGCCTTCCTGCAAAGTTACGAATCAACGATTCAGATTCTTTATCGTCAATTGACGCCCGGAAAGCTGAAGTTGCCACAACCATTACAAGATGACGTGATCGTTGGCGGACTGCGGACCTTACGTGATCTTGAGACGCATGTGGAAGGGCGCCTAGAACAAGAAATTGAGGTGAATATCGGCGACTCGATTCAAGGTCATTCGTCTGGCACGAAGATCTCATATACAGTGAAATTGCGTTCGCTTGAAAAATCAGACCTGCCAAGGAACAAGAACGCAAGGAAATTGAGGGAGACTGGTCTATCAAATTGGAACAATTTGGATCGGGACCCCGCCAGATTATTCGAGCATGGCCTTCAAGAGCTGAAGAAAGCACTCATAGCCGTGGAGAACCAGACATATCCCCTCCCCTCGGAGAAAATGAAATGATTTACCGAATAATAATCGAGACCTTTCTTGCAATAGCAAGCTTCTGGATGGGAAGCCTTTTTTGGCAACTAATGAAGCGGAGCAAATTCCTGAAGTCAATTGTTTGTGACCAGCCTTTTCTTGAAGCATTAATCTCACAGAACAATCTTGAGTCCCCTCCTCAGAGGCTAATTCCTTATGCCTTGAAAAACGACGTCGGTTACTTTGTGAACATGATGGCAATCATAGAAAGCGACAGAATTTCACAGCAACGCACAAAGAGGATCACTGGCTTATTGCTTTTAGTGATTTTCATCGCAAGTTATTTCTTGGGAGATTTGTACCTCTTCATCAACATCACAATCTTTCTGCTTCTCTTCTGGGTTCCTGTCGCTCAATCAACAAAGTTCAATGCCATTGAGCATGTCCTCGCTCTGGCGTTAATCCTTCACAGGTGGCGACGGGAAAATGAGGCACAGTGTAACCAATGGGTTGAGGAGGTCAGAAGTCTTCACCCATTGTATAACGCAGTGAAAATCGTTGAGTCCAAAGCCAGCACGTAAAGATTTTCAAGCGTGGATCATCTGGTGCCAGCGGGGTCACCGTGGCTCATCAGTCGGATGCCCCATGTTAAACAAGGAACTACGCAACCTGAGGTTTTGGCAGGGTCCTAATTTGGTTTTTCACGATGGGGGATTTTGACTGACTTTTGGTGTTCGTTTTCCGAACAGCAAACGGTTCTCCTTGTTATGTCATTTCTTAGCGTAGTTGCCTTCCTTTTAGAATCCTAACACAGCACCCCTAAAATAATTCGTATTATGAATATCCTGTGCACCGTATGTGGAAGACGGATGCTTGACTCCCTTTTTCTGTCAAGCCGAACCTGATTCGTGAAGAAAACTCTTTCGTGCGAGTCTTCTTGAAGAGTTCTTGTCTCTGTTCTAGGCTTTTTGACAATAGTTCTAAAAATACTGTTTCATTTTGAGAAATCAAGGCCCATAATCCTTGGACGTTTAGACCAATAACCCTTTATTCCGGTTAATGTTAAATAAAGTTCAACCGATGGCATATATGTTGCTAGGAATTAATCGCGTATTCGATGTACGGCAATTTGCCGTATTTTTATCTTGACTTGTACGGCGGTTGGGTGTACAGTCACAGACGATTTATGGAGACGACGATGCCACAAATACAACAGACCGAGGAACGCTCTCCCAAAAAGGAGCGCCTTGACGCTAGGGTTACTGCGGAACAAAAACGTCTGATTGAGCGTGCGGCCGCATTACGTGGGACATCCATCACAAATTTCGTAGTCGCGAGTGCACAGGAGGCCGCCACTAGCACAATCAAAGACTTCGATGTTCTGTACCTTCGAGATCAGGCCCGCAACGTTTTCATAAGGGCGATTTTGAATCCCCCTGCACCCACCGATGCTGCTCTTGCCGCAGCAGAGCGGTACAAAAGGAACATGGGGCGCTAGGTGGCTCCCGAAGAGAAACAATCCGCATTCGAAATCGAGCCGCTCGGCAATAATCATGACCGAGCGGCTTTTTCTTGTGGGGATAAAGCGCTCGACACATACCTGCACACGCAGGCGGGGCAAGATGTAAAGAAAAGTGTGGCGGTCGTATTCGTTGCAACGCCAGATAGAAGAACCATCGCTGGATATTACACGCTCTCCCAGTACGCGATACATCTTGACACCATTCCGCCGGGAGTTGCCCGAAAACTGCCAAGGTATCCAATGCTTCCGGCAACGCTTATAGGTCGCCTTGCATCGTCCGAGAAATTTCGCGGGCAGAGGGTCGGGGAAACATTGCTGATGAACGCCCTTGAAACCTGTCTTAAGTATAGTAAACAGGTCGCCGCCGTATGTGTTGTTGTGGATGCCAAAAATGATTCGGCAGCTGCATTCTATAGGAAATACGGGTTTATTGACCTTCCGAAAGTGGAGCGACGCCTCTTTCTCCCCATGAAAACTGTTGCAGCACTTTTTCCCTAGACCTTCTTTGTCTAACCTACGATTGCGCTCCCCAAGCGCAGAGTGGGGAAAATCAACGGATTGATTACGATTGATCCATGGGTAGAGATGCCCCCTTGTACCCTTGTGAATCCAAATTAGGACACTGCGCAATTTCCCCATATCAACCCACGGGGACACCGGAGAAAATCGATTCTAGACCACCAGCGTGCTCTTGTGGGCGGGGTTCTTGGATTCTACACGCCATTTCAAGCCCCCTCTTGGCTGCTTGACGCTGCTTCTCCGACATGACGCGGATTCTCTTAATTCCTGCCTCCCGAATGGCGACTTGTGCCATTTTCTTATCGGTGGGGTAAAAAAGCACCATCCCCTCAGTGTCACAGTCCAATGTCACTTCTAACCCTGCCGCTTCCATCCGTCGTTTTGAGTTGCCCCATTTTTTCGCCGTCTCAAACATCAGCAAAACGCCAAACTGACCGGACCCATGTTCGTAGATGTGACCCCGCTTGCCAGGAATAATCGTTTCACCGCATGTATCGCGCTTTGTGCGTACTCTGTGTAACTCGGAAAACTCGCGTATATTCAACTTGCCTCCTAAAAAAGAATGCTTTTGTAATGTCGTGCTGGATTTCCAAGGCCCCTTAATGCCCAATGGGGTTTCACAAATGCGAATCCAAATCTCTCGCGTACTATCAAACCTTTTCCGGTCGATCCTGCTTGCACCCGTCTTTCAGGCGTAATGCGGTTTGAGATGCGGTTTGAGATTTGGAAACGGTGTGCCCATTTTTGTGCCCTATCGCAGGAACAACTGCAAAGATTATTGGGAGCATTTGAATCGCACAGCATGACTAAACCTTTAAGCGAGAGATACGTTTGTGCTATGATTTGTTTTTGTGTGGATCGTCCGGCTTGAACTTCGAATCCGCAGGTCGCAGGTTCAAATCCTGTCGGGCGCACCAGTTCTTTGGTATGATTCAGGAGTATGGTAGTAACGGAGGCGATGGAGAGACATTGTGGGGGCGAGGCTTCTTTTTTCATGAAGCGGCACTCTCCCGGCGACGGAGAGGATGCTCCCGGCCCCCGCATGGAGTACGGTGGGTGTAGCTCAGCTAGGTAGAGCGCCAGATTGTGGATCTGGTGGCCATGGGTTCGATCCCCATCACCCACCCCAAAGTTCAAAATCCCCCTGACGGCAAGCGCTGTTCACCACTCATTCCCCAGGTCATGCGTTCCGGTTTTCGTCGAGTGATCCGCCAGGGGGGGAAGCGTCCCGTTCTTTGTGCCCTGTGTAAACTCAGTTTATTGCCGGTGGGGACCAGGATTGTGCTCTTTCATGGTCTTTACCGCGAGGTCCAAGTCGTAAGCTGCAGCGCCTGAAGCTCTTCTCTCCTGGCGCATTCATCCTTTTCCTAAAGAGTTTGACTTCGCTGCGGAAAATTCATTGCCTGAAGGAGGCTTGTGATGACATTTCGTTTTTTGAGGATGGTTTTCATCCTCACCTTGTTGATGGGGACGGCGGTTGTGAATGCGGCTGGAGGAGGAGCCGGAGCGGGCGATGCCTCCGCCTCAAAGGCCAATCAGGACCCTACCTACCAGGCGCTCCGCACGGTGGGGCTGAGTGGAGACGCTGTGGCCGTCACCAATTTCACGCTGAAGCGCGAGGCGGGGACCTTCATATTCAAGTCGGGCAGTCTCTATTTTCTTGCGCCGGTGGCGAGCAAAGTGACCGGGGCCGTGTTTGTGGGGGAAGGGAATTTCCAACTGAGCCCTCTGCTGAAGAGTGAACGCCAAAGCTTGTCGATCTTGACCAAGGACTCCGAAGGGGTCATCAATGAGGAATTCAATCAACTTGTGTTGCGGTTTACCGACGGTACCTACGAAGAGCTCAAGAAAGCGGGGAGCGTCGCCCCGGGGTCAGCCGATAGCCACGCCCGGGATGTCCTTGGCGATAATCAATCCCTCCTGCGCCGTACGCTCCACTACAACCTCAGCGGTAGAATCCTTCAAGATCTTCTGGGTGATCACCAGGGGGGCTTGTTCTATGCGTTCATCAAGGGGAAGAAATACAGCGGCAAGCTTCTCTTTGCGATTGATCCTCACGGCGTGCCGGGCCTGGGTGATCTCCCGCCAGTTGAGCCTGAAGAAGTGGCCTTACTGACCTATGACGATTCCAAACTCGGCATTTGGTGCTCTTTTCATCTGGCTTCTGAATACAATACCGGCAAGGCCGTGGGGAATCAGAAAAATGGCGTGATCCACATTGAACACCAGGAGCTCGACACCACCATCGAGCGTAATGCCCGAATCCAGGGAACCGCCACCACAAAATTCATCGTCCAGTCGGCCGGGGTGCGGGTGGCTCCGTTCGACTTATTTCCGACGTTACGAGTCGAGAGCGTGACGGACTCCGCGGGTCAGGCGCTTTCCTTCATCCAGGAGGGAAAGGACGACGATCCTCAGTTCTCCGTGATTCTTCCTAAGGCTCTCGGGGCCGGTGAGAGTTACGTGATTAAAACGACCTACGGGGGGAAAGAGGCCGTGAGAGACTCGGGAGGCGGAAATTATTATCCGGTCGCCAGAGACAACTGGTATCCCAACAGCCGATTTGGCGATTATGCGGAGTATGAGATGACCTTCCACATCCCCAAGGGATTAACCATGGTGGCCACCGGGACTCCGGTCAGCAACGAGAATGACGGGAATCAGAACGTCTCCCGGTGGCGCAGTGAAGTACCGCAGGCCGTGGCGGGTTTCAACTTCGGGAAATTTAGAAAACAAGAGGCAAAAGACAATCAGCTTGGGTACACCATCGAGTCCTACGCAAACACGGAGCAACCGGATATTTTCCGCGAATTACAGGCGGACATAGAGCAGGAGGAGCAACGGGGGAACCGATCAGAAACGACGCTGGGAAGCCTGGACACGACCGGGTTGATCAAAAAGGCCTTGGCGGAAGGACAGATTTCCATCGCACTCTACACCACCTATTTTGGGCCGATCCCTTATAAGCGGGTCGCCTTGACCCAGCAGACAGCGACAAACTTCGGTCAGTCTTGGCCCACCCTGGTCTATCTTCCCATTACGGCATTTCTCGACACTACCATTCGCCATCAACTCCACATCGATGATACCAAAGGGTTCTTCAAGATTGTGGGCCCCCATGAAGTGGCGCACCAATGGTGGGGACACGCAGTCGGATTTGCCTCCTACCGGGACCAGTGGATGAGCGAGGGGTTTGCGGAGTTCTCTTCTTCCTTGTACGTCCAGGTGATCCAGAAAAAGACGCAGGAATTCAAAAAATTCTGGGATGACGAACGCAATCTCATGCTTGAAAGAAATAATTTTGGGAAACGGGCTATTGATGTGGGTCCGGTGACGATGGGATACCGGCTCAGCAACAGCAAGTCCGGCTTCGACATCTATCAACGCCTGATTTATCCCAAGGGAGCCTACATCCTCCACATGATCCGCATGATGATGTGGAACAATCGCACCGCGGATGAAAAGTTCATTGAGATGATGAGAGATTTCATCAAGACCTATGCCAACCAGACGGCCACCACCGAGGACTTCAAGGCGATGGTCGAGAAACATATCCTTCCCGTGATGAATGTGACGGGCGACGGGAAAATGGATTGGTTCTTCAACGAGTATGTTTATGGCACCTCACTGCCTAATTATGCTTTGGATTACTCGGTGAATAACAGCCCGGACGGCAAGCTCATGCTGCACGTTAAGATGACCCAATCGAACGTGGACGACAACTTTGCGATGCGCATTCCGATCTACCTGGAGCTTGCGGATTCGCGCGTGATCCGTCTGGGAGGTGTCCTCCTTCAGGGAAACAAATCAATTGAACAGGATGTTCCTCTCGAAGGGTTAAAGGAAAAACCTAAGCGGGTCATGCTGAATTACTTTAATGATGTTCTGTGTACCCAGTAAGGAATCGGATATCGCTCCCATTGGGAAGAACGCGCACCCGGACGTGCTCGGTCAGACGGCGGACCCGTTCCCTGAGGGCTCCGTGACGCGATGGATCCTCGGTAAACGTCAAGAGCCTCGAATAAAGGTGTGAGAATGCCTGGTTTCCCGTCAGCGGGGCTTTGTCCGGGGCCACAGTTCCACTGCAGATGAAGATCTCAGCCAGTGGGGCTCCCTTCAATTTTGTCGCGGGTCGCGCATTCCCGCCAAGCGGTGTCTGATGTGCCATAAACTTCCCGTCTTTGGATTGGGCGAGCAGCGATATCTCCCCCCCGAACAGTGAGCTTGCCTTTGGAGTGCCGTCCGCCCGCTCGTCGCCCAATGCTGAATCATCCAGCAGAAGGTAACTCCGCTCGTGGTGCACCACCGTCGACCCCCGTATCAGCATGCCATCGAATCCCTCCAGCCACAGCGGGAACAGCATCTGCAAGAGGGTCAGAAATTGAGGGAGCTTTTCCGGAATGGCAGCCCAGGCCAATCGATAGCGGGGAAGGTACGTCGCCTCCAAGCCGGTGTTCCTCAGTATCCAGTAGTGGGACCGTGCTTCAACCGTCCTCCCGGATTCCCGTAAGGCGAAGTCCTTGTCAGGAAAAAATCCCGATTCACAGACCAGTCGCGGCGATCCCTCCACAGGACGGCCGATCTCAGGAGAGAAATGGTGGTGAATGATTTGAGTCATGACGGGGGTACGCGATTCGACAGTGAATGCGACGGGGCCGATTCGCAATGTGATCTCCGAGGCCAGCATCTGTGGAGTATTCAACCGTTGGACCGCTGGCGTCGATCTGGAACCTGCGTGACAAACACTGGTCAGTTCCTCCCCGAATGGGGCTCCAGGCTTAATCATCTTGTTTCCTCGTTGAATGTTCATAGCTCCTCTTTTCCGGTTGGAATGGGGTAACGTCTCGATACAGTGGAAAACCCATTTAATCCTCGGGGTAAGTGTGAATTGCAGCTGACGTCTGTAAACAGGCAAGTAGCCATCCAAATCAACATCCCAATTATTCTCTGATACTTAAGTCGTATCAGCTAGAAAAGATCGCTCCTCAAAACTGCCGGAAAAAGTCAGGTTTGAAATCAAATTTGGTCCAGGGGAGGGATCGATGAAAATTGCCCTCACCCGCCTCATCCCCGCGAATTCGCCAAAGCGTGACGAATTTCCATCGCAGTGATGAAATGTCGTCATCGCTGGCGATGGCTTACGCGGAAGGAAAATTCGTGACTCCAAAACAACCCTCTTGTTTTCGAGTAAGTTAGTTTGAGTCTCAAGCCCGATCTCATTTTTGGATTCAGGCGTGCAACTCTTATTGAGAATTGCCACTGTGGGTAGCCTGGATGAAGGCCACCAGGAAGAGACTTCCAGACGGGACAACGACCATGATTAAGATTTCAAAAAAGGAAAGGGATAAAGGAAAGACGATCGAGCTCAAAATCGAGGGCAAAATCTGCGGGGCTTGGGCGCAGGAATTCAAGCAAACCTGCATTCAAATCCTGGGGGAAGACGTTCAGCGACTCATTCTGGACTTTTCATCAGTGACCAGCATCGACCGTGAGGGGTTGAATTTACTGAAGAAAGTGGATTGTCCCCGGATAGAAATTGTCGGCTGCAACCTGTTTCTCAATGACCTGATTCAAGGGACGAAGTTGAAGCAGTCGAAGATCGAGGCAGATCCCCAAGCCGGATCAGCCCATTCGGCTCCCAAGGGAGTTCGAGGTGGTGGAAGAATTTCTCGATGAGGTGAGCAGTGATGCAAAAACTCATGGAAGTATTGGATTTCAGAAATATGTCTAACCTCTGGACCTCGATGGTGCAGCAGTACCAGATCCTGGGCTTTGAAGGCGTCGTGATCACGCTTTTGATCCTCATCGGGAATCTACTACTGGAACAGTGGCGGCGGTATCGGAGGTCCTGGGGAGTGGCGGGACCGTTTCCAGTGCCCGTCCGGGCCGTGCAGATCCTGATGGTAGGCACGATTCTGGTGCTTGGGGTCAACCTCCCGGCATATTCGCAGAGCTCGTCTCCGACCCAGCGCCCTTCCTCCGCTCAGCCGGCAGCACAATCTCCTCAATCGCTTACTTTGCGTCAGGCGGTCGAGATGGCGCTCGAGAACAATACCCAGGTCCAACTCAGTGCGGAGGAAATACAAGCCGCAAAAGGGCGATCGAACCAGGCGCGGGCCGCTCTTCTGCCGAATTTGGATGGCCAAGTGTCCCAGTCCAATATAACCATAAACCTCAAAGCCCAAGGCATCGATTTTTCCAAGATTCCGATTCCTGGATTCAGCAGTTTTGGGGCGCTGGTCGGGCCCTTCGATCGATTTGATGCTCGTGCTTTCCTGCAGCAGAATTTGTTCAACTTCGCGGCCATCCGTCAGTATCAGGCCGCGCGCATCAGCCACAAAGTTTCAACCCTGGAGGCCGAGCGGGTTCGGCGAGACACGATTGCGACGGTGTCGGCACTCTATTACGGGGTCTTGCAGGCAGCGGCTCACATCGATGCCACTCAGGCGAATATCCGTTTGAACGAGAGCTTGCTGGAATTGGCAGTCCATCAAAAGGACGCCGGCACGGGGACGGCGGTGGATGTCACCCGCGCACAGGTGCAACTCGCCCAGCAACGGCAGCGTTTGCTGAGTGATGAAGTCGATTACGAGGACGCCCG
The DNA here is from genome assembly GCA_020073085.1 of Terriglobia bacterium. Classification (NCBI taxonomy): domain Bacteria; kingdom Pseudomonadati; phylum Acidobacteriota; class Terriglobia; species Terriglobia bacterium. Next base: position 11,587 of record JAIQFV010000030.1, read on the forward strand.
GCTGAGGTTACTGAAGGCGATGGGGAAAGACGTTTCCATGGATGTCCAACTGGTGGATACCCTGACGCTTCGGGACGAGCCGATCCTGAGCATGCCCGAAGCGCTCACGATTTCGAAGGAGAACCGGGTGGAGCTGCAGTCACAGACGGAGCGGGAGCACGCCGCCCGATTGCAGTTGAGTTCGGTCAAGGCCGAACGGTATCCCTCGGTGGGTTTTTTTGCGGATTATGGGTCCAGCGGGTTGACCCCCGGCGACTCCGCTCTTGCAACACGCACCTATGGGGTTGCTGCGACCCTGCCCATTTTCGATGGAGGACGCCGGGAAGGGCGAATTGCGGAACAGTCGGCGCGAACCAGGGAAGAGGCCATCCGGTTGACGGATGTCAAACAACAAGTGGAAGTGGAGGTTCGCCTCGCCTTGAAGACCCTGGAATCGACCCGTCAACAGGTGGCTGTGTCGGAAGAAAACCTGAAGTTATCGCAGACTGAACTGGAACTTGCCCGCGACCGGTTCCAGGAGGGCGTCACGAACAATATTGAAGTGGTCAATGCCCAAACCTCCCTCGAACAGGCCCGCGACCGAAGGATCGAAGCGCTGTATCTGTTCAATCTGGCCCGCGTCAATCTGGATCGGGCATTGGGTCAGGTGGAGAAAATTTATCAGTAACCAAAAGGGTGGAGCCCATCCATGAGAAACCGGACATGTCAAATGGGATCCGCTGAGTGAGTGGTGAGTGAATGGATTGAGACTTTGGATTGACCTGGAAACTCGGACGATAGGTCAACAGGAGATGTGGATATGGCAAACGAGCCCAATGCAGTGATACCGAATGAGAACCCTCCCAAGGCAGCACCCGTCAGCAATGGAAACGGGTTTAACGCGCGGCGCAAGCAACAGCTGCGCATCGGGCTGATCGTTGGGACCATCGTCTTTGCTTTTGTATTCGGCGGGTGGAGGATTTACTCCGCCGGGCATGTCAGCACCGACGACGCCCAGGTGGCCGGGCACATTATTGTCATCAGCGCCAAGGCGACGGGCTTTATCAAGAATGTTTATGTTCTGGACAACCAGGAAGTCCAGGCGGGACAACTGCTGGCGGAAATTGATGACCGGGACTACCAGGTCCGACTCGCGCAGGCAGAAGCGGATCTGGCTGTGGCCCGGGCGACGGCCAGGGCCTCGTCAACCCAGGTGTCGGTAACCAGCCAGACCACCACCTCATTGGTCGATCAGGCCAGGGCCGGCGTGACCAGTGCCAGGGCCGGCGTCGAAACGGCGGAAAAAGACCTGGAACAGACCCGGGCGATGCTCCGCGCAGCAGAGGCGGATGTGGTGGCCGCAAGATCCAATCTGAAAAGAACACAGGACGATGTGACCCGCTACCGGAAACTGGCCGCCAAGGAAGAGATCCCGCGTCAAACCCTCGAGGCCGCCGAGAACGGGGAAGTGGCGGCCCAGGCAAGCGTCACCAGCTCGGTTCAAAATGAACAAGCCGCCCGGGCCAAAGTCGCCTGGGCAGAAGCTCGCGTGACGCAGGCGAAGGCACAGATAAACGATTCTCAGGCCCGCTTGATTGGGGCGGAGACTGCACCGGCCCAGGTGTCCATCTCCCAGTCGCAGGCCTCTACGGCCGAGGCGAAGGTGAAACGGGCGGAGGCCGACGTGGAATCACGACGGCTGGAATTGAGCTACACCAAAATCTATGCTCCCCTCCACGGGGTGGTCAGCAAAAAGAGCGTGGAAATCGGCCAGAACGTCGCCATCGGGCAGCCGTTGATGGCCCTGGTTCCATTGGATGATGTTTGGGTGGTGGCGAATTTCAAGGAAACGCAGTTGAAGAATGTGCGCGCCGGACAGAGTGCCGATGTCGACGTGGACACCTATTCGGGGAAGACGTTTCACGGGAAAGTGGACTCAGTCGCCGCCGGCACGGGGGCCGTGTTCTCTCTGCTTCCCCCGGAAAATGCCACGGGCAACTACGTTAAAGTGGTGCAACGAATTCCTGTAAAAATCCTGCTGACCGAGCAGAAGCCGGGAGAGGTTCTTCGGCCCGGCATGAACGTGGTGGTCACCATTCATACCCGTTGATCAGGGATTTGCGCCGGGGATCGAACTGGTCCTCGAGGGCGCTTAAAGGATGACTTGGAATTCGGAAGTGTGCGAGACAGCAGATCGACGAAACATCGGGGTAGCAAGAGGACTTTGAAATGTCGGCCATAACACAGGATGTATTCTTAGAAGGACCCCAGGAGACGACTCTGAGCCAGACCGTGGTGGGCGATGTGAATTTCCACGCCGACGGGATGCCCCGGATCAATCCCTGGCTCATCGCGGTCACGGTCACCATGGCGACCTTCATGGAGGTGCTGGATACCAGTGTAGCCAATGTGGCGCTGCCGCACATCGCCGGGAGTCTCTCGGCAGGCGTCGACGAATCGACCTGGGTCCTGACCTCCTATCTCGTCTCGAACGCCATTATTCTTCCCATCTCCCCCTGGCTGGGCGGCCGGATCGGGCGCAAACGGTTTTACCAGCTCTGCGTCATCGTGTTCACCGTCTCGTCCCTGCTGTGTGGTCTGGCCCCTTCCCTGGGCATGTTGATCTTCTTTCGTGTGCTTCAGGGGTTGGGCGGGGGAGGACTGCAACCGACGGAGCAGGCCATCCTGTTCGAATCCTTTCCGGCTGAAAAGCGCGGAATGGCTGCGGCGGTTTACGGAATGGGCGTTTTGTTCGCGCCGATCATCGGACCCACCCTGGGCGGCTGGATTACGGACAACTATTCATGGAGATGGATCTTTTTCATCAACCTCCCGGTGGGGGCGCTCTCCATTTTCATGACACAGCTGGTGGTGTTCGATCCTCCCTATATCAAGGCGCTGAAAAACAAGGTCGGAAAGATCGATGCCGTGGGGCTCGGCCTGGTGGCGGTGGGGCTCGGCTTTCTCCAAATCGTCCTTGACAAGGGTCAGCGGGAGGACTGGTTTGAGTCGGGATTCATCGTTCAGATGGTCATTTTGTCGGCGATCGCTTTGATCTTTTTCGTCATATGGGAGTTGCGTGTTGCCCATCCGGTGGTCAACCTCCGTATCCTCAAGGACCGGACGTTTTCGACGGGGATGGTTCTTATTTTTATGACCGGATTCGTGTTATATGGCTCGATCGTGTTACTCCCGATATATTTGCAGAGTCTAATGGGATACACGGCCATGCTGTCCGGTCTGGTGATTTCGCCGGGAGGCATCGCCACCTTGATGATGATGCCGTTGGTGGGCGCCATGGTCAGTAAGCGCGTCGATGCCCGCCTTTTGATTGCCATTGGATTGATTGTGACTGCAGCTTCGGTCTTTCAGATGTCGGATTTCAATTTGGAGGCAGGGCTGGCAAATTTCATCTGGCCCCGCATTGTTCAGGGCATCGGCCTGGCGTTCCTGTTCATCCCGGTGAACACCGCGGCGTTTTCCGCGATGCCCAAGGAGATCATGAATGAAGGCACGGGATTATTTAACCTGATGCGCAATCTCGGAGGCAGCTTCGGAATTGCGGCGGTCGCCACGGTCTTGTCGAGGAGACAGCAGGTTCACTCGGCGCACTTGACCGAGTACATCAACCCGCTGAACCCCAATTTTCAATCCCGTATCATGGGGGTCCAGCAGTTTATCGCAGGATCGGGTTCTGACCCGGTGACCTCCCAGCAACATTCCCTGGGTCTGGTGAATGGGCTGCTTGAGCGACATGCCGCCATGCAAGCGTTCGTGGATGACTTTTGGTTGTTAGGGGTGTTGATGCTGGCCATGCTTCCGCTGCTCCTCTTCATGCGGAAGCCTGCTCAGGATTCAGAGATTGTGATGCATTGATGGATGAAAGTTGAGCCAAAGGGAGAAGTCTTGATATGGAGTCAGAGCCGGAAGAATCCTTGAGGCCGGGAGGCCTGTCTTTTCGAGAGTGCCATGCGATCCTTCATCAGAACGGTTCTTTTAAACTTTTACCGACGCAGCGACTCTTCATAGGAGGGGTCTGAATATGACGCAAAGCAAATCGCGCGCTCTGTGGTGGAAACTTACTGAAGGAAGAATGGTTGCAAACAAGTCAGGGATCGACCTCGACGGCTCGACGCAGGTGCTAGTGCACGATTTGGTAGAATTCGAGACGGCGTCAAAGACTCTGAAGGAAAAGGCGATTTCCGACTCCCCGACGATGCGACTGGAGGAGGCTCCACTTCCGTTTGAGGCGATCCATGAATGGATGACCTGGACCATGGGTGGCAGCAAGATAAATCAATAAAGGGATTTATTCCTGGTGTTTTCTCAATTCCAGCACAACTGGATTCTGGTGGAAAAAGAAGGAGGGACAGACACCAGCTTTGCTACCATTCTGCAAAGTTATTTAAGAGAAGGTGTCTGTCCCTAACCCTGCGAAGGAGATCAGTCATTCATGAGGGCGATCCGCATTCACAAGCACGGAGGGGCGGACAACATCCGAATCGATGATATCCCAGTTCCCTCCCTCAAACCGCATGAGGCGCTTTTGGAAGTGAAGTCGACTTCCCTCAATCACCTCGACCTATGGGTTCGTAACGGGATGCCGGGGGTTCAACTCCCGCTCCCGTTGATTCTGGGAAGCGATGCCTCGGGGGTAGTCAAGGAAGTCGGTACATCAGTCAAAAACGTCAAGGTGGGTGATCGTGTCCTGGTGGTGCCGGGCTACGGCTGTGGGGCCTGCGAGGAATGTTTTTCCGGGCGGGAGAATTATTGTCTCGAGTATGCCCTTTACGGGGAGCACGGGGATGGGATTCAAGCGGAGAATCTGGCGATTGACAGCAGAAGGCTCCTCCCGATGCCCTCCAACATTTCCTTCGACGAGGGCGCAGCCATTCCGCTGGTGTATTTGACCGCATGGGAGATGCTGGTGAACAAGGCGGGTGTTCAGCCGTGGCATACCGTGCTGGTGTGGAGCGCGTCGAGCGGCGTGGGCAGTGCGGCAGTTCAGATCGCCAAGCTTTACGGAGCCCGGGTGGTGACCACGGCCGGTGGACCGGATAAGGTGGCCAAGGCCAAGCAATTGCTCAGCCCGGATGCGGTCATCGACTACCGCGCTCAGGATGTCGTGAAGGAAATGCGTTCGATCACTCGCGGACTGGGGGCGGACATCGTGGTGGATCATGTCGGCCAGGCGACCTGGGAGAAGAGCTTAAGATCGCTGGCGAAGGGCGGAAAACTGGTTTTTTGTGGCGCCACCTCGGGACCCAATGTGAGTTTTGATCTGCGTTATGTGTTCTTCAAGCAGCAGTCCATTCTGGGTTCGACGATGGGGAACCGCGGGGACCTGTTCAAGGTGCTCCAGCTGGTGGAGCACGGCAAGCTCCGGGGCGTCGTTGACCGTACCTTCGATGTGGAAGCCATTCGGGAAGCACACGAATACCTCGAGTCCGGGAAGCAGTTCGGGAAAGTGATCGTGCGATTCGCACGCTGAGCACGGCGGGCCCACATCTGTGAATTGCCGCCCGCGTTATTCGGCCGGGCCCCAGCGGAGGGAACAAAGAGGCGTAATCCCGGCTCCCCTGAAGGGGCGGGGTAGAGTCATGATAGCGTTCTGATGTCCAAAGGAAGAATTGAACCCCCCCAAATGATCGAGGCCACGGCCCCGGTGGAGTCCGCTGTCGCCATTGAAATGGTGAATGTGCGGCCTTCTGCGTTTCAGGCTTTGAAGGCGCCCAACTATCGTGCCTTTTGGATTGGCAGTTTCCTTTCCAACATCGGGACGTGGATGCAGTCGGTAGCGCAAGGATGGCTGGTGCTTCAACTGACTAACTCCGCCTTCTGGCTCGGACTGGTGGGATTCTCAAGTTCGCTGCCCTCCCTGATCTTTTCTCTTATGGGGGGCGTCCTGGCTGACCGTGTCAATCGTCGCAAGCTCCTCTTTGTCACGCAATCCGTCATGATGGCCTCCGCGCTGGCAACCGGGCTCCTTACCGCTTCTCATGCCATCCTGGTCGGTGAGATTATTGTGCTGGGCTTTGTTTCCGGGCTCGCCAACTCCGTTAACGGGCCGGCGTACCAGGCCACACTGCCCGACTTGGTGGGCGACAAAGATCTCCCGAATGCGATTGCCCTCGACTCGGCTCAATTCAACCTCTCCCGCGTGATCGGTCCGACCCTGGGTGGCTTGGCGCTCGCGGCGTTTGGCGTCGCCGTATGTTACCTGCTCAACGCTGCCAGCTTTCTGGCACTCTTGGCAGCGTTGTTCTTGATCCGCCTCCCCTCGAATGGAGGCGTGCGCCGGAACTCGGTGTGGCGTGACCTCATGGAGGGCGTCCATTATGTCCGTCACACTCCACTCCTTGTAGTTTTGTTGTCGATTATTGTCGTGATGTCCCTGTTCGGATTGCCCTATGTCACGATGCTACCGGTCTTCGCCCGGGACATTCTGGGAGCGGGAGCGAGTGGGCTGGGATACCTTTACGGGGCCGCAGGGATTGGGGCCGTTATCGGGACCTTGACGATCGCTTTTCTTCGAGACTTGAAGCACAAAGGGATTACGATCCTCTGTTGTTCCTCCCTGTTCGGAATCTCGATCACCCTTTTTGCGCGCAGTCGAGACTTTCGTCTTTCCCTTGTCATCTTGTCGTTCGCGGGCATGATGATGATCGGGGCATTGACATTGACCAAGACCTTGCTGCAAACCACCGCTTCATTCGAGATGCGAGGTCGCGTCATCAGTATGTACTTCTTCTGTGCAGTCGGCTTCTTTCCGCTCGGGAATCTGATCTCGGGAACACTCGCTGGCTGGCGGGGTGCCCCTTTCGCTCTTCAGCTGGGCGGCGGGGTTGTCTTTCTGTTTTCAGCCACCATGCTGGCCTTTATATCCAGGATTCGCCGCTGGGTGCGACAACCCGCGTCCATCAGGCATTAAAGTCCAAAGTCCAAAGTCCCAAGTCCAAAGTCTGAAGCCCAGTTCAAAGTTCCAAGGTCTGAACGTACAGTTCAAAGTTCCAGGTTCAAAAAACCCAGTTCAAAGTTCCAAGGTCTGAACATACAGTTCAAAGTTCAAAGTTTCACGGCCAAAGTCCAAGGTCCAAATTCCACAATCTATGATTCCAAGATCTTCAATCCCGACTTCTGACTTCCTTCCCCCGACTTCGGCGTCTGCCCTACTACCTACTACCTACTACCTACTACCTACTACCTACTACCTATCACCTATCACCTATTCCCTGACACCCGGCACCCGTCCTCCAACAAAGAAAACCTTCCAGCGATCTTTTGCTGGAAGGTTTCAGGCCTCACTACGGCTATCCCCAGGGGATAGCTTTGGGCAGGAGGTAGGAGGCAACTCGTTGTAGCTTATTTTTGTCTGTCTTGTAAGGATCGGGCAAAGAGCCCTTTGAAGGCCTTGCCCGAGTCCGATCATTAACCTGCGACTCGACAGCTACCCCTCCACATGTCGAGAAGCGCGGTCATATCCATTCGACAGAAAAACACTGTGAAGGTTTATTGGTTGGCCGGTTTTTTTTAGGACAAGGGGGCCTGCTACGGTCTTATTTGAGGGCAAAAGTCAGGAAAGGCAGGAAGGATGGCACCGACAAGGACACAGCTCCTCCCTTCCACTCCGCAATCCGAAATCCGCATTCCGCAATTGAATGGGGTGTCGTGTGAGATCGTGAGAGTCGGTGTTCGGGGATTCGTCCAGGGATGATCTGGAGCTAGATCCCATTGGGCCGGACGGAGGAGTCCCGGGACTTTTCAATCAGTTCTTTCAAGCCCTCAGTGGAACCATTATGGCGGGCCTTGTAATAGGCCTCCAGCAACTGGCTTGCTTGGGTCTGAATTTCACTCGGGATGGCGGCGCTTCTGGCCAGGGCGGCGATCGCCTCGTCAATTTTTTTTGACTTCCAATAGGCGATGCCAAGGCGGTATTCCACCAGCGGATCGGCGGGCAGAAAGTCCCGCGATTTCTCCAGGTCCGCCACCGCAGCATCCAGCGTCTCGTCTTTCTGCAATTCCACGAGCCCGCGCGTCGAATAAGCCAGACTCTTCCATTGAATCTTCTGCTTTCCCCATTGTTCCTCGGAAAGGGCCGCAGGCTTCGGCCTCGAGTCGAGCGCATCCGCGACAGCAACCGCTTTTTGTGCTTGTGCCATCGCCGCCTCGATCTCCATCGGCTTTCTGAGGTACGCACTAACAATCAAGGTGATGATTTCGACGTTGTCGGGGTTAAGAGCGAGCGCTTTTCCCGCGTACTCCAGAACCTTGGCCCGGTTTTCCAGTCGGAAGTAGGCCCGCATATACTGTTCATCAATGAGGGGCCTGGTCTCCGGATCATCCACGACCTTCGTATATTCATCGAGCATCGCTACGATCTTCTCCGGATCCGGCTCGGAAGACAGCTTGGCAAAGAAGACCTGCTTGTATCGATCGATCGCGTAAGCCAGCAACTGTTTGGCAGTTGAAATGACCGATTCTTGTGACAGCAGCCACTCCTTCGGCGAGACGCCCGAGGGAGGAGTGTCCTTGACCTTGGCAGCGAGGGTGGAAGCGTCCTGAATCATCTGGATCGCCTTGGACAGATTTTCACCCTTGACGGCCAGGACTCGGCCCAACATGAGCATCAACTGCGGGTCCTGGCGGAGAGCGAGGGATTTCTCGGAATATTCGATCTCCTTGTCGGAACTCCCCAGCTCGCGGTAGGAGATGGCATAGAATTCGTAAATCTGCGCGAGGTCAGAGGTCTTCGGGAAATTTTTCAAGAACCCGTCCAGCAGTTCCACGCGTTTCTTTGCGTCGGTTTCGCGCGCAATCGCCTGGTAAGCCTTATCCTCGGGTGAACCCGCGATCACCTGAGCCCAGTGCGTCAATGGGGCCATCAAAAACAAGAATACTGTGATCCCGGCCATCATTTGGAAAGTGCGACCGCGCATGGCTGTTACCCTCGCACAAAGATTGTCTTCAAACCTGGAGCAAACCGGATTGTCGCGCCTCGACCCTGGATGATGCTTAAGCCCCCGGAACTGCTGGTCCATCGCGGCCCGGACATGCTCACGTTCGGGCGGACAAGTATTTGAGCAGTATTCTCGCACAATGAAAACAATCGAAGCAAGCTGCAATTTCACCCTCCGGGCGTCTTCGACTTTTTGCTTGAAAAAGTCTCGGACGCTAGGGGATGATGTTGAGGGTTTGAATCACATGGCACTTCGTTAGAGACTTCCCAGGTCATTAACCTTAAGGAGGCACCTCAACAGTGGATGTTCCTGCCATACGCATTCAACAATTCGGAGTTCAGTTCTACCAGGCCGCACTTTCCGCCGAGGCGGTGGGGCAACTGGTGACCTTTGAAGTTCTGACCTATGACGCCCGGACTAAGATGTCAAGGCGACCCATCAAATCCGGCGTGGACAAGGCAAAAATAAACTGGGAACTGCTGGAAAACGTCATTCGCGCATCGGCCGAAGCTTATCAACGTCCGATCATCAGCAAGAAAATCGCGGAATTGGCGGAATACTATCACTTGTGCGCAGAACTGAATACGCTCCCTTCAATTCCGGGGTCGGTTTTGCTTGTTGCGGACCGGCGGCTGGATTTTCAGCAGAGCGGTCGCGACAAGTTTTACGGAAGCTTGACCATTCCCGCCGAGCCGGGCGTCCTTCGAGTGCTGGATGGCCAGCATCGACTTCTGGCCTTGCATCAGATGCAGACCGATCCTGCCGTCACCAGCGGGGGCCGAAGTCTTAAAGATTTCTATGTTCCCAGCGTCATCTTTGACTTTCTGCCGCCGGACCATGCGGTGGAGATGTTTGTCACGATCAACGCCAAACACACCCGGCTGAACCCCTCTCACATTATTTCCCTGGCGGGCCGGCGCCTGTACAAGGACGAATGGCTCGCGGCGGCGCACGACACCATCCGGGCATTGAACGAAGACCGGGACTCGCCCCTGGCGGGTCAGATCAAGGTGCTGGGCGTGGGACCCGGAAAGGTGTCCCAGGCGGCGCTTGCGGACGAGATCAAAGCGATTTTTACCAACATGGCAGGGGCCTCAGAATCGGCGGCTAAACAGTTTCGCGACGATTCCCGGCGATTTTTTGTGAGCTATTTCAAGCAGGTGGCCCGGACCTTTGAATCGGCCTGGTACGGACGCAAGTACTCCATCAAATCCGGGACCGCCCTGCGGGCGTTCATTCGCATCGTTCCCGATGTGCTGCAGATCATCCGGTCCCGGCGCGGGGAAGTGACCGACGCCCTGAAAATCCGCGAAGCGATCGCCCCATGGGCCCTCACCATCGGGGATCGGCGGTTTGAATCGGAAGGCGAGTGGAAATTGAAGCTCCTGGGGGGCACACAATCCACGGTGGACCTGCTGACGCGGGAACTGCGCGCCGGCCTGCAACCTCGTTAGCAAATTCTTCTCCAGAAGAGGGTTTATTTCATGATTCGACCCTGGATGGATGGTTCAGCGAAGCGGACTGCAGGGCGGATTAGTGGATGATCCAGTTTTCATGCGCATCCACGAAGCGCAATCCCACCCGGTACTTTCCCGACTGGGATCTCCTGGACCAGATCATGGCAACGCGGGCCTGAGCCAAAAATCTCTGATCAAAAGCAGAAACCTGGATCAACATTCCGACTTCCATCTCTTGGATGGTCTCCACACAGGCCCCATGCCGGCTGACGTTCTCCGTGACCGTGTCTTCGACGAAGGGCTTATCGGCTTTGTCCTTGCCAATCAGGCAGACAGGGAATTTGAGCGTGACACGGGGCTCACCGCGCCGCATTTTCCATACCGCATCACTGTGGAGAGCATCGCCGTTCAAGCTGGGATCATTTTGATTTTGTGTGGCCATAGGATTTATCCAGAAGACTTGTTGATCAATTCGTTGGTTGAATCCGAGACTGCTGCAACTCCCTTGATTTCAATTCGACTTGAGAGTAATTCACAAATATTACAACTTTTTGAACGACTGAGCATTAAGTTTCCTGCCGTGGACGGGGTTGTTCCGGCTTTCCTGGATGACCGCCTGGGGCGTTCCCGTTTCACGCCTGCCCTCCTCGGGGGTCAGGGACGGATCTGCAGGGCCTTCATTTTCCGGTAAAGGTGGCTTCGCTCCAATCCGAGCGCTCGTGCGGTATGCGTGATGTTCCCGTGGTTCTCCTCCAGCTTCCGCAGGATAAAATCCCGCTCATAGGCCTTGCGCGCTGTCTCCAGGGAAGAAGGGGCGGGGGGAGTTTCTTCTGACGCCGCTCCTTCGCGCAGCAAGGCGGCCGGCAAATGGCGAAGTTCGATCCGCACCGCCGAGGTCATGATCACAACGCGCTCCATCATATTTTTCAGTTCCCGGACGTTTCCCGGCCAGGAATGTTTCACCAGGGCGTCAATCGCGTCGTTGGTGAGAATTCTTTCCTTTCGACCGTATTCCCGTGAAAACTCCTGGACGAAATAGCGGGCCAGCACCGGGATATCCTCGACGCGCTCGCGCAAGGCAGGCACGTAAAACGGGATCACGTTCAGCCGATAAAACAGATCCTCCCGAAAATTTCCCTTGGCAATCTCGTCGTCGATGATTTTGTTGGTGGCGGCGATCACCCGGACATCCACCTCCGTCGGCTCGCTGCCGCCGACGCGCTCGAAGCGCTGGGTCTCCAACACCCGGAGCACCTTGGCCTGAGTCTTCAAGCTCATGTCGCCGATCTCATCCAGGAAGACGGTGCCGCGGTCCGCCTTGGCGAACTTCCCGATCTTGTCTTCCGTGGCGCCGGTAAACGCCCCCTTGACATGGCCGAACAGCTCACTCTCGATCAGTTCCTCGGGGATCGCCGCGCAGTTCACCTCGACGAAGGGGTCGTTGGAGCGGAGGGACTGTTGATGCAGGGCATGGGCGATCAATTCCTTGCCTGTCCCGCTTTCCCCATAAATGAGCACGCGGCCGTTGGTAGGAGCGGCAAGCGCGAGCTGCTGGCGGAGCGCTCGCATGGGCACGCTGTCGCCGATAATCACATATTTTCTCTTGAGTTCACTGCGCAGCGCCTCGTTCTGCTCGGCCAGGTGGCGTTGCTCCAGGGCGTGCCGCAGCACCAGCATCAGTTTGTCGATCGAGAGGGGCTTTTCGATGAAATCAAACGCTCCCAGCTTGGTGCATTTGACTGCGGTCTCGATGTTGCCGTGGCCCGAAATCATCACCACGGTGGGGGGATGGTTTTCCTGCTTGATGAGGCGCAATGTTTCCAGCCCGTCGATGCCCGGCATCCAGACGTCGAGCAGCACCAGATCGTACTCCTTCTTCTGGATGGCCTCGAGACACGCCTCGCCGTTGGCGACCGCATCGGCCTTGAAGCCCTCGTCCTCCAGGACGCCCTTGAGGGAGCCTCGAATGTTCTTTTCGTCGTCCACGATCAGGATGGTGTTCCTCAAGCGACCCCCCTGGATGACCGGATCACCGGCCCGGGAACTTCTCCGCCCGGTCTTGATCCTCTCCTTGAATTGCCGGCCGGTGTTCTTCAGGAGCTGAGGACGGGCAATTCGATGATGAAGCGAGTGCCGTGTGGAGGATTCTCTTCCACCCGGATAATGCCATTGTGATCGGCGACGATGCGATTGACGATGGCCAGCCCCAGCCCCGTGCCCCGCTTCCGGGTTGAAAAATAGGGGAGGAAAAGCTTGTCCTTGTCCTGGGGGCGCACGCCATGGCCGGAATCCTCCACCGCCACTTCCACGGTCTCGCGCCGCTCATCAAATCGTGTCTGAAACCTTAAATGTTTCTCGGGCACATCGGCCATGGCTTCCACGGCATTGTCAATCAGATTGATCAGCACCCGTTTGAACTGCTCCGGGTCCACCTTGACATTGGGCAGTCCATCGCGGAAATGCTTTTCGATGGCGATATCCTTCAGGCGTCCATCGTAGGTCGCGAGGGTCTGCTCAATGATCCGATTCAAGTTGCTCGGGACGGGATCGGCGGAGGGGAGCCTTGCAAAGCGCGAAAACTCATCGACCAGGTTCTTCAGCGCGGAAACTTCCTGCGTGATGGTGGAGGCGCATTCCGCAATCAGCTGGCCCAGCGGCCCCGTGATCCGGTTGGCATTGGCGACGCTGCCCGGAGGATCCTGGGCGCGCGTCAGGTTCTTTAGGATCCGTTCGGCGCTCAGATGGATCGGCGTCAAAGGGTTCTTAATCTCGTGAGCCATACGCCGCGCCACCTCGCGCCAGGCCGCGCTCTTCTGGGCCTTCAGCAACTCCGTCAGGTCTTCGACGACGAGGATAAAACCGAGATCCTGATTGCTGCCCTCGCGCAGGGCACAGGCCGTGATGGCGCAGTAGAGACTCCTCTCCCCGCCGATTGAGAGAGTGATCTCGCGGCTGGCAATGGAAAGCACCCGGGCCCGCCCGAGGATCTGCTCCAACAGGGGAGTGACGGTGGGACCAAACACATCCAGGAGCGAGCACACCGGTCCCACTTCAGAATTCAGCATCCGCTGGGCGGCGCCATTCAACTGCGTCACCCGAAAATCATTCGTCAATGAGATCACCCCGGTCGGAATCGACTCCACCACGGTTTCGATGTAATGCCGCCGGGCTTCCAACTCGCGATTCGCCTGTTCGAGGGCTTCGGTCGATCTTTGAATGGTCCGATTCTTTTCGTGAAGCTGCTGCGTCATGGCATTGAAGGAATCGACCAGAAGCTTGATTTCGTCCTGGGCTTCCACCGAAACGCGGTAGTCCAGATCGCCGGAGGCCACGGCCTGGGTCGCTTCCGCGAGGGCCTGGATGGGCACGGTGATGCGCTTGGAAAGGTAGATGGCTATCCACGAGGCGCTGAAAAGGATGGAGAGGGTAATTAAGAGGAGCGTGAGGACCTTGACCTTCTTGAAGGTCTTGATGTCGCGGGCCAGCGCCGAGTACTTGGCCCGCTCGGTATTGATCTGCTCGATCTTTTCCTGCAGGTTGGAGGGGTAAAAATTGAGCGCGGACACCGAGGCGACCAGATGCAATCGCTCATCAAAAATGCCGGTACCCGCCAGGGAGAAAGGCCGGCCGTTGATCTGGCCTTCGCGTGAAATCTCGGCGGTCTCCTTGAGGGCAGCCGCCGCCTGGGTGAACTCCTGTCCCATGGGACGTGTCCATTGCTCCGCCGAAGGCAAATGGTAGAGCAGGATCCCTTTTCCATCCCGGTCGTAGAGGGCAACACCCTCCACCTGGAACTCCTGCGCCGATTGCCCGATAAAGGCCTGGAGCTTGGTGGTGTCGTGCGACCTGAGAGCAGCGATAACCACGGGAGAGCTCGCCAGCTGCTTGACGTAGAAATAGGTCTGGGTCGCGAAAACCCCTTGATACTGGGCGACGATGTCGCGGGCGCTGTCGAGAACCGTGTCGACCGGGACACTGAACCACTTGTCCAGGCTGCGATTGATGAGCCCATAAGCGAAGATGAATAGGAAAATGGCCGGGATAAACGCCAGTCCCAGGAAGGCGCCGAGCAACTTGGTCTTGAACTTGGAGCCAAGCTTCACGGATCGCCGCTCCACATAGATCTTGATGAGATACCGGGAAAGGATCAGGGAGAACACGATCAGGGCCACAACAATGAGCGTCGTGAGCGCAAAGAGCACCACCGTCTGAGACGGGTCGGAGGGGGACAGAAACTTCGAGATATTGAATGCCGCCTCGATGAATACAATGGCGACCAGGATGAGGATCAGAGCGGCGATCCCCGCCAGGGCCCATATCTTCTTTGTTCTCGGGGTCATGTCAAATTACCGGGGTCTTGAATCATCGGTGGCCCCCCTCCGGTTTCGGGCCTTCGGGTAACAGGGGCTGCAATGGGCATTGCGAACATCGCGGCTCCTTCCGCTTACAATAGTTTTTCCCGACATTTACGAGCAGGGCATGATACTGGTTAAAAAGCGACTCATCACGCGGAAGCTGAGAATCGAATGAACCCTGGATTTTCCCGTAGGCCGCCTTCTCGTCGGCCCAGCCGTGACGCGAAAGAATTCTCCGTGTGTAGGCATCAACGACAAACACCGGGCGCTGTGCAGCATAAAGCAGAATTGAATCAACCGTCTCCGGCCCCAGACCCTCGATTGCGAGCAATTCCTCCCGCAGGGTTTCCGTCGGCTCCTGGAACATCCTGTCCAGTGTCCCATAGCGGGACAGGTAAGAAAGGAAATTCTTCAGTCGCCGGGCCTTCTGATTAAAATAGCCCGACGAGCGAATGTGAGCGGCGAGTTCTCGAAGCCCGACCCGGGAAAGGGTCATGGGGGTCAGCAGTCCCTCGCGCTTCAGGTTCCCGATCGCCTTCTCGACATTCGTCCAGGCGGTTGACTGAGTCAATATCGCCCCGACAATCACTTCAAATGGAGAATCTCCCGGCCACCAATGTTGCGGCCCCAGCACCTTATCCAGAAGTTGGAACGCCTCAAGCAAAGGCCGGTCGGTTTTCTTTCTGCTTCCTGGTCTCCGAATTCCGTCACCTCCATCAGGTTGTCCGTAGGTCTCGACTGTTGCAATTCAACCACACTGCTCTGCTCACTCTATCGCGACAGGAGAAAGGGAGTCAAGACAAGGAAGCCTGAGGTGTCCGGATGTGGACAATGCACCTCCTGAAAGGCCTTGACTTTGCATGCGTGATTCACTATGTTACGCAAGCAGGCAAAGGAGTCAGTGTCGGTAACAGCGGCTAATATTGAGTTTTTTGGAGGTTGGGTCAAAATCTGCCTTGGACGATTCAGGAGGTTACCCCAAAGGATCGAGGTGATTGTCGAGGCCAGGGTTATGTTTCCATCCCTCTCGGTAAGAGAGTCTTTTCGGCCATCGAGTATTGGTTTCATTGACCCACACTTGGTCCCCCGACCTTAAGATCCTTCGATTGGCCCGAGCGGAGGGAGTTGTCCGTTCCCTCGTCAAGCCTCAAAGAAATTCATGGATTCTGTCACTTTTGCCTCAGAGTGGCGCAAGGGCTGGTGGAGAAGACCCGGGCCCCATCATCAAAATTCACTCGGGACATGGCCGCCGGCATTTTCTCTTGAAACATTCGTTAAGGATCTCCCCATTATTTGTGTTGAGTGACGTTGATATTTGCGAAAGAGCATTCCTGGAGGGGTGTTTGTGTCGGTAAGAGAAGGCATGGCGTCAAAACTGGGTGATCTTCTCGTCAGCGAGAATCTGATTACCACGACACAACTGGACGAAGCGGTTGAGCTGCAGCGCCGTTCGGGCAATCGATTGGCCCAATGCCTTGTGAAGTTGGGCTACGTCAACGACGAGGATATTGCAAAAGTCCTCTCCCGTCGTTACGGGGTTCCATCCATCAATCTCTCCTATTTCGAAATTGACACTACCGTCATCAATTTAATCCCCCGCGAGACCGCCCAGAAATACCATTTGCTCCCCCTGAGCCGGGTCGGATCGGTGCTCACGATTGCGATGCTCGATCCCACCAATGTAACGGCTCTCGACGACATCAAGTTCATGACGGGCTTTAACATCGAACCCGTCGTGGCGTCAGAGTCATCGATTACGGAGGCCATCGAGAAGTACTACGGATCGCCGCACGCCATCGAACTCAAGAAGGTGATGGAATCGATCAGCGGTGCAGGCGACGGGGAAATCATCGCCGGCGAAATCGATGCGGATGTGGAGCTTCAGACAGGTGCCGAAGAGCAGGTTGACCTCGCCGAGCTGGAGCGCGCGGCCGAGGAGGCTCCCGTCGTAAAGCTCGTGAATCTCATCCTGGTGGACGCCCTTCGGCGGGGGGCATCCGATATTCATCTCGAACCGTACGAAAAAGAATACCGGGTGCGGTTCCGCATGGACGGCGTTCTTTATAACATCATGACGCCTCCCCTGAAACTCAGGGATGCCATCATCTCCCGATTGAAGATCATGGCAAAGCTCGATATTTCGGAAAAACGACTGCCCCAGGACGGCCGCATCCTGATGAAGATGAGGCATCAGGGGAAACGCAAGGAACTCGATTTCCGCGTTTCCGTCCTGCCGACCTTATACGGCGAAAAAGTGGTTCTCCGTCTGTTGGACAAGGAGAACTTGATGCTCGATATGACCCGGCTGGGTTTTGAGTCGGAGTCGCTGGTTAAATTCGAGCAGGCCATCTTGAAACCTTACGGGATGGTGTTGGTGACGGGTCCCACCGGCAGCGGCAAGACCAACACGCTTTATTCGGCCATCTCGCGCCTGAACACGCCCGAAACCAACATTATGACAGCGGAAGATCCCGTTGAGTTCCAGTTGCAGGGCATCAACCAGGTCCAGATGAAAGAACAGATCGGCCTGAATTTCGCGGCCGCCTTGCGCGCTTTCCTCCGCCAGGATCCCAATATTATTCTGGTCGGTGAAATTCGTGATTTCGAAACGGCGGAGATCGCCATCAAAGCCGCTTTGACCGGTCACCTGGTCCTGTCCACGTTGCATACCAACGATGCCCCCTCAACGATTTCGCGTTTGATGAACATGGGAATCGAACCTTTCCTGGTAGCAACGTCAGTCCATTTGATCGCCGCCCAGCGCCTGGTGCGCCGGATTTGCAAGGCCTGTAAAGAAGAGATTCCCACGCCGCAGAAAGTGCTGGTCGAAGCCGGATTTTCCCCCGAGGAAGCTAAGAAACTGAAACTTTACAAGGGGAAGGGATGTCCCCTCTGCAACGGGACCGGTTACAAGGGACGCGTGGGATTGTACGAGGTCATGGAAATCACCGATGAGATTCGGGAACTGGTGTTGGTCGGGGCGTCCGCATTAGAGTTGCGCAAGAAATCGATTGAGAACGGAATGATTTCCTTGCGCGGCAGCGGGCTGCGGAAAATAAGAGATGGAGTGACAACCCTCGAAGAAGCACTCCGTGAGACGGTCCTATGATCCCGGGGGTAAGGCGCGGGCAGACCCCGGCGTTTTGATCGAGTCAGCCGAATAATCCCCGGGACGATGAACTCTGGTTTTCCTTCTGTTGTAATTCTCACCTGATCCTCTTCAACCTGAATTCCGAAGTTGAAAACCCGGGGGGAATCTCCAAGGGATTGCAGGGAAGATCGAAGGACTATTCCTATCTTTCCGCGAGCAGGAACCGAAACCCTGCGCCGGTTGAGTACTGCTGTTGCCTCCGACGGGAACCGGCTGAGGGTGGCATAGCGACGCCAAGGGCCGATTGCGGCGTGGACACAAGCCTTCACCCGATCCGCCGGCAAGATCTGAAATCTCAGATTTGAGATTTGGGATCTGCTGGGCTAGGGGGGTCGCCACCCCGAAGAGGGAACCCGCGCAGCAGGGCCTCGAATTTTGGCTGGGGATCGTATTTCCAGGAAGAGGGAGAAGAGAACCCATGGATGTTCCCCGATCGGACCATCCCATGGAGATTTCCAGACCTCCTCTCGGACCGGTACCTTTTTCGGGCTTCAACTGAGGACCTGGGGTTAAAATTTGTGGGTTTTGGTCTGAAACCTATCCTCCGGGAAAGAATCGGGGTCGGGTCGTCAGAACCCCAAGATTCAAAAATACTACCCACTTTGTGATCTGCATCACAAGCAAAAAATACATCTGAAATATTTTGGTAATGGTCCGATAAGACTGTTAAGACCATTCGGCAGGAGGAAACAGGGATTTACGCGGGGTTGGAAGTTGAAAAAGCGGGGATTACCGCAGACCGCGGGAGGGAATCGACTGAACCAAACAGGAGCGGCAGGGGGATGGACGTATTGGCAGTGAGACAGACCATCGGCCTCGGAGGCCGGACCCCCGGCGGCAATCCTGCGGATCGGTCCCGCGAATGTTCGTCCACTTGATGTTGGTCAGGTTAGGAAAGGATTCTTCATGCTTTCGCTCAGTGACCTTTTGAAAACGATGATGGAGCAAAATGGGAGTGATCTTCACATCACCACGGGGTCACCTCCACAAATCCGCGTGGACGGCGTGCTGCGTCCGCTGGATACGCCTCCCCTGACCCCTGCCGATACCAAACAGCTCGCCTACAGCGTCCTGACGGACGCGCAAAAAAAACGCCTCGAAGAGGACCTCCAGCTCGATCTATCATTTGGCATCAAGGGGCTGGCGCGTTTTCGAACCAACGTTTTTCACCAGCGCGGAGCCGTCGCGGCGGTCTTTCGGAATATCCCCTTTTCCATCCGGAATTTCGACCAACTGGGCCTGCCCTCCATCATCCGCACCTTGTGCGATAAGCCGCGCGGGTTGATCCTGGTGACGGGGCCCACCGGCTGCGGAAAGTCGACTTCCCTGGCCGCCATGATCGACAAGATTAATGCCGACCGGCACGAACACATTGTCACCATCGAAGATCCCATTGAATACCTGCATCCTCACAAGAATTGCATCGTCAACCAGCGCGAGGTGAATAACGACACCCATTCCTTCAGTGATGCCCTTCGATCGGCCTTGCGCGAGGATCCGGACGTCGTCCTGATCGGTGAAATGCGGGACTTCGAGACCGTCGAATCGGCGCTGCGCATTGCTGAAACCGGCCACTTGACCTTTGCCACCCTGCACACCAATTCGGCCATTTCATCGATTACCCGCATTGTGGACGTGTTTCCCTCCCACCAGCAGAACCAGATCCGGGCGCAACTCTCTCTGGTGCTCGAAGCCATTCTCACGCAGGCACTGTTGCCCCGGGCCTCCGGCAGCGGGCGGGTGATGGCCATGGAGATTCTGATTCCGAATGCGGCGATCCGCAACCTGATCCGTGAAGACAAGATCCATCAGATCTACTCGTCCATGCAGGCGGGACAGGAGAAGTTCGGGATGCAGACGTTCAACCAGTCGTTGGCGTCGCTTTACTTCCAGAAGCAGATCACGCTCCAGACGGCGTTGAGCCAAACTTCGAATGTGGACGAACTGCAGGAGATGATTAACCGCGGCGCCGGCCTGGTGACTCAAGCATACAAGCGGCCGGTTCATCCCGCTTATAAGGCTTCGCATTAGACCACCCTCAGAGTGGGGCAACGCGCGGTCGTTCCAGATAGTTGAGTTCGCAGGATCTTTCGAAATCTCGCAGCTTCAGCAATGAAGGTTTAAAGGAGATCAGCGATGCCAGTCTATACTTACCGAGCAAGAACAAGAACAGGAACCACGATTTCGGGAGAGCGCGCGGCCGACAACCAGCAGGTGCTGGCAGCCATGCTGCGTCGTGAGCAGGTCAGTCCTATGGCGATCAAAGAGAAGCGAAAGGGATTTGCTCTCCCTACGTTCGGGGGAAAGGTCAAGGCCAAGGATCTGGCGGTTTTCACAAGGCAGTTCTCCGTGATGATCGACGCCGGCTTGCCCCTGGTGCAGGCGCTCGAAAGCCTCAGTTCGCAGATGGAGAACAAGGTCTTCAAGAAGGCAGTCGAAACCGTCCGTGGCGATGTGGAAGGCGGTTCCACGCTCGCCAATGCCATGCGGAATCAGCCCAAGGTGTTTGATGCTCTTTTTACCAACATGATTGCCGCCGGAGAAGCGGGGGGTATCCTTGACACCATTTTGCAGCGCCTCTCCACTTACATTGAGAAGGCGGTGAAATTAAAGCGGGCCGTTCGCTCCGCCCTGATCTATCCCTGTTCCATCCTGGCCATCGCAATGGGCGTGGTCACCCTGATTCTGGTCTACGTGGTGCCCACCTTCATGACCCTCTTTGCCGGTTTGGGGGTTGCACTTCCGGTGCCGACACAGATCGTCATTAGCGCGAGCCATTTCTTGACGCGATACGGTCTGTTCATCCTGTTTGGTCTGGGCATATTCATTGTCGCATTTCGATCCTACTACTCCACGCAGGCCGGCCGTTATAATGTGGATGCCGTCTTGTTAAAACTTCCTGTGTTCGGGATCCTGCTTCGAAAAATTGCGGTCGCCCGCTTCTCGCGAACTCTTTCCACTTTGATCACCAGCGGTGTGCCCTTGCTGGAGGCCTTGGATGTGACGGCAAAAACGGCTGGAAATGCCGTGATCGAGAAGGCCATCATGGACACCCGGAAAGCCGTGGAACAGGGACGCACCATCGTTGATCCCCTGAGACAATCCAAAATTTTCCCCCCAATGGTGACCCAGATGATCTCCGTGGGAGAACAAACCGGCGCCATGGACTCCATGCTCACCAAGATTGCCGAGTTTTACGAGGAAGAGGTCGATGCCGGCGTCAAGGATTTGCTCACCGCCATGGAACCCCTGCTGATCGTTTTCCTGGGCACGGTGGTAGGCGGGGTCGTGATTTCCATGTACCTGCCGCTGTTTACACTGATCGATAAGCTGTCGGGGTAGGGGATGGGTGTTAGGGCATAGGTGATAGTGGATAGTTGTTAGGGGACAAGGTATAGGTGATAGGTTTTAGCCGGAGTGTGGCTCCCCCTCCCGATTGATTCACGAACTCCTTCCACGCCCACATTTTCATTTTTCTATTGTTCATAGCGAAAAGCCTGGGCCCTTTCACCTGGGTTCCTATAACCTATCACCTATGATCTACAGCCTATTACCTATCTTTCGCCTCGGAGAAATCCTGAGTGGCAAACGTCACAATAGCGACTGAAACCCGCGACTGGTTGCTGTGGTTTCTCAAGCTTCGCGTCATCGTCTACACGGTGATCCTCGGCATTTTGGTCGGGGTGGAACGGATTGCGACCCCGCGAGTGCCTTTTGGGGCCGTGATGGGGGTCCTGCTGGTCGCTCTTTCCCTCACCCTGATTTATTCCCTGTGGGTCAATTACGCTTCCAATTACTTGTTCCAGGCCCTCTGTCATATCGTCACGGATCTGGTCATTATTACCCTGATTATCTATTACACTGGAGGGACCGAAAGCTATTTTTCGATTCTATATTTTCTGCCGATCGCATTTTCCAGTTTGGTGCTGTACCAGCAGGGCGCCCTGCTCACTGCTTTTTCGGCCTCGATGGTGCACGCCTCTCTTCTCCTTTTAACCCAGGCGGGATTCCTTCCTACCCATGCTCTCACGCATCCCTCTTTGAGGACATTGATTGCGTTCATTACCCTGAACACCTTCGCCTTTCTGGTGGTCGGATACTTCAGTGGATATCTGTCGGAGAACCTCCGGCGCAAGGGCGCGGAGCTGGTGAATAAGACCGGGGCGCTGGCCAGCTTGAAGGCGCTGAACGAAAACATAATTCAAAGCCTGCGCGGAGGGCTGTTGACAACCGACCTCGACGGAAAGGTGACCATGCTCAATCCTGCCGGGGAAGAAATCGTCGGGCGTCGCCTGGTCGAGGTGCTGGGCGGATCGATCAAGGAAACCTTTCCCGACGTCGACTTTGAGCGTTGCATCCATCAACTGCGTGATGGACGCCGCAACGTCCGTGTCGATTCCATTCTTCGCAACCGGCCGGGGGAGGAGAAATTTCTCGGGCTCTCGGCCTCGCCGCTTTACGGCGATCAGCATGTTTTGATCGGATACCTCGTGAATTTTCAGGATCTGACTGAAATGAAGCGACTGGAGGGAGAAATCCGCGCCAAGGACCGCATGGCCGCCGTGGGTGAAATGGCGGCGGGGATGGCCCATGAGATCCGCAATCCGCTCGCCTCTATTTCCGGTTCGGTGGGATTGCTTCGAAAAGAAGTCCCCTTGACCGATGAGCAGGACAAGTTGATGAGCATCGTGCTCCACGAGTCACAGCGTCTCAATAAGATTATTGATGGCTTTCTGATTTATTCGCGCCAGATTACCTATAACCCCCGGACCGTGGATTTGAATGAGCTCATGGAAGACACGGTGACTTTGTTGTACAACAACCCTGAGGTCACCGCGCAGCACCGGATCGAAAGCATCTCGGACCAGCACCCGCTGGAGTGCCATCTCGACCCCGATCTCATCAAGCAGGTGTTCTGGAATTTGTCGCATAATGCCATCCGGGCGATGCCCGAGGGGGGAACGCTGACCATCGAACTGAAGAAGGCCGGCGATGACGAGGTCAGGATAGTGTTTCGGGATACCGGCGTGGGCATTGAAGAAGAGCGGATTGACAGAATCTTCGAGCCCTTTCACTCTTCATTTGCCAATGGCACCGGGTTGGGGTTGGCGATTGTTTATCAGATTGTTCAGGCGCATCATGGCCGCATCGAAGCCCATTCGAGCGAGGGACTGGGCTCCGTGTTCGAAATCTCTCTCCCCTGCCAGGTTCCGGTCCAGGTCCATTGACAGGACGTGGACCAACACTGACAAACACGGATAATGAATTAATCAGGAATGAATTGAGTCGGCCGGTATGATGGACGTGAGATTCTTCAGTTCGTGCGTCATTTTGATGTGGGTCGAGAGCATTTGGACGCTCGCTTTTGCTCTTAACCCAAGTACTTCCGTGTTCATCGGTGTTCATCCGCGTCCTGAATGCGTTTTATGAAACTGCTCATCGTTGACGACGAAAAATCGATTTGTGATCTGCTGGAAATTGTTTTCAAGCGGGATGGCTACGAGGTGAAAACGGCTTCCAGTGGGCGTGCCGCTCTGGACCTGCTCTCCAAAGAATCCGTGGATCTGGTGGTCTCGGATATCAAGATGCCGGGCATGACGGGGCTTGAGCTTCTGAAAGAAGCCAGGGCGCTGCTGCCCGACGCCGTCTTCATTTTCATGACCGCCTTTGCCTCGACTTCGACGGCCATCCAGGCGCTCCGGATGGGGGCCAACAACTACATTATCAAAACGGAGAGCTTTGTTGACGAGTTGAAGGTGGTGGTCGAGAAAGAGATGCAGGAAGTGAAGGTCCGGCAGGAGAACCGCGACCTGAAACGTGAACTCGGACGTTTGAGCAGCATTGAAAACCTCATCGGCACCAGCGCCCCCATGCGGGCGCTGACCGAGTTGATTCACACCGTGGCTTCGACCAACAGCACGGTTCTGATTACGGGGGAGAGTGGCACGGGGAAGGAACTGGTGGCCCGGGCCCTGCATCGGTTGAGTCCGCGGGAGCTGGAGCCCTTTACTTCCATTAACTGCGGCGCCTTTCCCGAGACGCTTTTGGAGTCGGAACTGTTCGGTTACGTGAAAGGGGCGTTTACTGGCGCCGCCAGTAATCGAAAGGGGTTGTTCGAGGTGTCGGACCGGGGAACCGTCTTCCTGGATGAGATCGGCGAAATGAGCCCCACCATGCAGGTGAAGCTGCTGCGGGTCCTCCAGGATCACAAGATCCGCCCCGTCGGAGGCACCGAAGAAATCTCAGTGGAAGTGCGGGTCATCGCGGCGACCAACCGCAACCTGCAAAAGATGGTGGCCGAAAAGGGCTTCCGTGAAGACCTGTATTATCGAATCTCGGTGATTCCCATCCCCGTGCCTCCCTTGCGGGAAAGGAAGGAGGACATCCGGGCGCTGACCGATCACTTCATGAAACGGTTTTCAAAATCGATGGGTAAATCGATCCTCGGGGTGGAACCGGAAGTGTACGAAGCCCTGGAGGCCTATGCATGGCCGGGCAATGTGCGCGAACTCGAGAACACGATCGAGCGCGCCGTGGCGTTTGAATCCACCGAGACCCTGAAACTGGAGCGATTGCCGGAGCGTATCGTGATGCCCGAGATCAAGATTCCTGAAATCGAGGCGTCGTTCCCTCAGGAGGGGGTCAATTTCGATCAGCAGATCTCCGAGGTGGAAAAGAAACTTCTCGAAGCCGCCCTGCGAAAAGCCGACGGCGTCCAAACCCGGGCCGCGGAGCTCTTAAAAATGACCTACCGCTCTTTCCGGCACTACATGGCGAAATATAATATTCAGAAATGAGGAGACCCTGAAGAAACCGATGAATCGGTTTAATACCGAAATGGGTGGGGACAGTTGACACCCCGATAAATCGGGGTGCTGCAAACAGGGGTTCTAACAGCACCCGGATTTATCCGGGTGACCCAGGGATCATCCAAATCATGTTGATTCCGACAGCACCCGGATTCATCCGGGTGGACCTGAGATCATCAGAATAAGTTTGATTCCAACAGCACCCGGATTCATCCGGGTGTTGATGAAACAACGAAACGCATGTCAACCGTTTCAACGGTTTTATGGAGCTTGGGGAAGAAACCGATGAATCGGTTTAATACCGAAATGGGTGGGGACAGTTGACACCCCGATAAATCGGGGTGCTGTGAAGAACGAATCCAACAGCACCCGGATTCATCCGGGTGAACCAGGGGTCATCCAAATCAGTTTGATTCCAGAAGCACCCGGATTCATCCGGGTGGTGCCGTAGCATCAAGAAGCGAAGACAACCGTTTCAACCGTTTTGTGGAGTTTGAGGAAGAAACCGATGAATCGGTTTAATACCGAAATGGGTGGGGACAGTTGACACCCTGATAAATCGGGGTGCTGTGAAGAACGAATCCAACAGCACCCGGATTTATACGGGTGACCCAGGGATCATCCAAATCAGTTTGATTCCAGGAGCACCCGGATTCATCCGGGTGTCGATGAATTACCAAAAACGAAGTAGAAACCGTTTCAACGGTTTCCAGAGGAGACCGCATTGCTCCACTCACACACGAAGATATTCATTCACCTTATCTGGGCAACCAAGAGTCGTGAACGAATGCTCACGAAGGATGTTCGTCCTCTCCTTCGTCGGCATTTGGTCGACTATGCGAGGGAGAATGATATTCACTGTGATACCCTGAATGTTCAAATGGAGCACGTTCATGGCCTGATCTCTCTTCAGAGCACTCAGAAAACTGATGATGTCGTTAAACTTCTGAAAGGAGAATCTTCACACTGGATTAATGAGCAGAACCTTCTCCGCGGAAAGTTCTCCTGGCAGCGGGGATATGCGGCTTTGTCCGTGAGCCCATCGCATGTGGAGCGGCTCAAGTTGTATATCAACAATCAGGACGAGCATCACCGTCGAAAGACGTTTGCAGAGGAGTATCAAAGCATCCTGAAGAAGTATGGATTTTCAGTTGCGGAAACCGATGAATCGGTTTGAAGGAGAGTCGGAGGGATCGTTAACACCCCGATAAATCGGGGTGCTGCAAAGAACGAATCCAACAGCACCCCGATTTATCGGGGCGAAATGGGTATCCCTAAGATCAGTTTGGATTTGAACAGCACCCGGATTTATCCGGGTGAACCAGGGGTCATCCGAATCAGTTTGATTCCAGGAGCACCCGGATTTATCCGGGTGTCACGATATTGTCAAAAATCGAAGGCAACCGTTTCAACGGTTTTATGAAACTTGGGGGAGAAACCGATGAATCGGTTTGATTGGGAAGTAGTTGGGCACAGTTGACACCCCGATAAATCGGGGTGCTGCAAAGAACGAATCCAACAACACCGGTAGCCACCCAGGTGGTGACAGAACCTGCCAAATCATTCGAACGTTATCTCCGTGCGATCCAAAACCAAATCAGGAGTTCATAGTTCCTCATTGAATCCCAAGGAAGCCCCGCGACTCTCTTCGCTCGAGCTTTCCTGGATCGAGTCCCTTCCCACCTCTAAGATTCTGATCGCCCTTCTCTTGCTTGTTCTCCTGGCCTTTGCCAACTCCCTGTCCGGCGAATTTGTCTTCGACGACGTCAAATATATCGTCAACAATCGAAGCCTCCGCGGCCCCCTGGACCTGGCCGGGGTGTTTACTAACGATCTGTCTGCATTTCAAACTCATTCTTCCAGGGATGTCGCACTCCCTTATTACGGACGCCTTTACACCCTCTGGCTCCACTTCGGTTTTCGCTTGTTTCATCTCTCGCCGCCCGGATGGCACTTGCTGAACATCGTGCTGCACGCGGGGGTCTCTTGCCTGGTCTTCTTCGCGATCTCCGCCGCCCTGAAACGGAAGTCCCTGGCGGTCATCGCGGCGGCTTTGTTCGCGGTGCATCCGATCCATGCGCAGGCGGTGGCCTGGATCAGTGCCGCCCCCCAGTTGCTCGTGGCCCTTTTCTTTCTTGCCGCTCTCTTATCGTACCTTCGGGCCCGGCGGACTCATTCGATCGTTTCCTGGGTGATGGCGTTTTTCTTTTTCATACTGTCGATCCTGTGCAAGGAAACCGGCTTGGCCTTGCCGGTCGTCATACTCGGTCTGGAATACTTCTCCCTGGGTGAAGGCCACAGAACCCCAAGCTCCCGATTTTCCCGTCGGCATCTGGGTCGTGTGTTTCTCCATGCTTCGGGTTTTCTAGTAATTAGCATCGTTTTCGTGGCGGTCCGATACAATCCGGCAAGTTCTGCAAGCCTGAATCATCCGCTCAACCAGGGTCTCACGGCCCTCAATGTCGTCCTGACCATCCCCGCGGTGGTTCTGAGTTACCTCACCCATTTGCTCTTCCCGTTTCGCCTGAGTCTCCTTTACGATACAGACTTCGTCCACGCGGCTACGTCGACCGGATTTCTGTTCCCCGCGATAATCGTTTTGATCCTCGGAGCAGCCCTGTATTGGATCTGGCGAGGTCTTCGAGAAAATCCTATTGCGGACGCCCTGGTTTTTGCAGGCCTGTTGTTTTGGGCGCCGTTGCTCCCCGTGCTGAACTTGAGGGTTTTTCATCCGGAATACCTTGTCCAGGACCGGTACGCCTACCTGCCGTCCATTGGGTTTTGTCTCGTGATTGCGTTGCTGATGATATGGCTGCTGAACAAGGTCCAATCCGTGGGCGTCCAAGCGGCATGGGTGGGGGTCCTATTGACGGCTCTTTTGATTGGGGTCACCCGGGAGAACGGAACCTGGCACGATTCTGTGGCCTTGTGGAGCAGGGCGGAGACGAACCGCCCCCAATCCTGGGACGTGCATTACAATCTGGGACTGGCGTTGTTGGAACACCGGCGTTTTCGAGAATCGGAGCAGGAGCTGCTCGAAGCGGCCAGACTCGCGCCCGACGACCCTGCGGTCATGAACAACCTCGGCATGGCCCGGATGAACCTTTCTGAAACCGATCTCGCCGCCCGGAGTTTTGAGCGCGCCATCCAGCTTGATCCCCATCTGGTCGAGGCATACATCAATCTGGGAACGCTTCAGTTCCGAATGAACAACGTCCCCGCCGCAGAGAAGACATTTCGCTCGGCGTTGGCGGTCGACCCTCAATCGAAGGAAGCCCTTTACAACCTCGCCCGGCTTCAAATGGCCCGTGGTGACCTGCGGGCGGCTGTGGAGGCATGGGACCATCTGTTGCGGATCAATCCGGAAGATGCGGAAGCACGCTGGCAATACGGGAAGACCTTGAAGGGTCTCGATCGTGATGCGGAAGCGCGGGCGCAGTGGAGCCGAGCGCTCGAGGATGTGAGGGATGAAGCATTGAGGAAGAAGATAGAATCGGAATTGAATTCGAGGTAGGGGAAGCAGAAGATGATTGCGAAGGCGCCCGGGTGACCCCCAGAAAGAACAGGAAGTTTCTTGCACAGACAGAGCACCCCGAGTTATCAGGGTGTGTGCGAATTCCGTTGCTTCCCTTCAAACCGATTCATCGGTTTAGTATGTGAAATCGTTGAAACGGTTTCGATTCATTCTTGCAAATATTCCGGCCGCCCGGAACCTGGATTTGGCGCCAACACACCATTCGGAAGTGTCATACCCCGGAACGTCCAATCTCCCAACTCCGATAGGAGTGGCATCTTTATAGCTCTCAGTCCTCTCCCATTTTTGCGTGGTTGAACCCCGTAGGGGTGACATCTTCAATATCTCCGATCTCGGTTACCCTTAAATTCTCGGGAAAACCTGCATCCGACGTGGTATTCTGTCAGGTAGGCAAGCGCCCCCCCTGTTCCCATAGGAGCAAAACCTCATGGCCAATACCTATACCCAGATTTACATCCACTTGGTGTTTGCAGTCCAAGGGCGTCAGAATTTGATCCATCCCAGGCATAACGACGAGTTGCAGAAATACATCACAGGGATCGTCACCGCTCAAAAGCAGAAACTCATTTCCATCAACAACCGGCCGGACCATGTTCATATGCTGATTGGTCAGAAACCTGACATTGCCCTTTCAGACTTGGTGCGGGCAATTAAAGCTGGATCATCAGGGTTCATCAACCGGTGTGGATGGATTCGCGGGAAATTCGAATGGCAGGAGGGATTCGGGGCATTTTCGCACTCTCATTCCCAGTTGACCGCAGTGATCCGCTACATCCAGAATCAGGAAAAGCACCATGCGAGGAGAACTTTTCAGCAGGAATATCTAGAGCTCTTGGAGAAGTTTCAGATCCCCTATGATCATAAATACATCTTCGAGTCCGTTGAGTTTTGAAGCGGGGGTTTGAAAGGCCAGATGTCACCCCTACGGGGTTTCACCTCAGGGTGGGGGGAGGTTCGGCGATACTATAAAGATGGCACTCCTACGGAGTTGGGGAATCGCCAACCGTTTGGGGACAGCCCGTTCGATAGGAAAGGCAATATGTCCGTCTGTGGTCGGGAGTTGGGGGATGCGCAAACGGGGAGGTGTTAGCACGTTCGCTAGAGAATGGGAGGTATCGCTTTGTGGTCTCTCGACCCTTGGAACCTCGCTCCGGTGTCGAGACACCAATGGGATCCGCTGCACCCCGGAACGCGCGATTCCCCAACTCCGTCAGGAGTGGAATATTTATAGCGCTCGGCCCTCCCCCCTTCGCTCAGGGTTTGAACCCCGTAGGGGCGGCATCTGGGTGGGCTATTGTGCAGGCCGTGCTCCGCACGGTATTGCACCAGCCATTTGATTTCGGCAGCGCAGATGTCACCCCTACGGGGTTTCACCTCAGGGTGCGGGGGGTGTCGGCGATACTATAAAGATGGCACTCCTACGGAGTTGGGGAATCGCCAACCGTTTGGGGACAGCCCGTTCGATAGAAAAAGCAATATGTCCGTCTGTGGTCGGAAGTGGGGGGATGCCCAACGGGGAGATGTTAGCACGTTCGCTAGAGAAAATGCGGGCCTTTTCTTAGCAAAGCTGCACGTCCCCTTCCCTGACACAAAACGTTATGGGGACTCACAGAAATTGTAATTAGTACCGCCTCGAGATCCACTGACAAAGATCGTCCCCGTGAAGCAATTTCGACTGTACCAATCTAAGCCAATTATTTTCATGGGGTTACATCAAGTCCCCGGTCCGGTCAACTTGACCGAGACCTTTGGAATCCGGGGTGCATCAAACAGGGCAGGCTGCGATGATCGCGGTCGATAAATCTCCGGAGGATCTAATCATGAAAAAGAATAATAAGAAAGGTTTCTCGCTCCTAGAACTGCTGATCGTCGTAGCGATCATCCTGATCATTGCCACGATCGCCATCCCCAGCTTGCTGCGTTCGCGTCAATCAACCAACGAATCAGCAGCAGTGGGCGATTTGCGAACAATTAACACGGCCGAAGTGACTTATTCTTCGTCCAACTCCCAGCAATACGCCTCATTGGCTGACCTGATGACGGCTGGCATGCTGGACGGTCGGTTTGCCGGTGTGGCCGCGGCTCCTGGACTTCATGGGCAGGTTTATGCGGAAGATGCAGCGGTAACGGATAAAGGAGGCAGCGGTGCTGATGTTGGTGGAGCGGTCCCAACTGCCTACGGCATTGCTCAAACTCCTATCGTTGGTAATGCGCGTTATGGTTACATAACGGGCACTGATGCTGTGGTTCGATACAATGTGACTGATGGCTCGGCGGCATTCCCGACCGGTAAGGCGCAATTCGATCCAGTTCAGTAAAGGATGCACGGCTTCAACTCCAGGCGATGGTCCCGAGGAATCGGGACCATCGCTTTTTTTTGTAACAGGGACTGACACCTTTTCGCTCGACTGTTTTGAAAGTTCCCTGAATCCAGGTGTCTGTCCCTTGTCAGGATTTGCCGTGAGCAAAGGGGACAGACACCCGCCTTGTTGGCATTCTTCCGGATTTGTTTGCGAGAAGGTGTCAGTCCCCAAGACAGGGACAGACACCTATTCGCTCGACCGTTTTGAAAGTTTCTGGAATCCAGGTGTCTGTCCCTTGTCGCAAAAATCCTGCGCGAGTAAAAGCAGAATCCCCTGAAAAAAACTAATTGATTGCTGTTGAATGATTCTTAATCTTCTCATAAAATAGTCCTGTTCACCCCCATACCACCAAAGGGACCGTCACCTTCTTGGTTTGTCACCTCGTGATTTCCGAGAGGCCAGATGTCTGTCCTGGTTGGAAAGGGGGATCAAATGGCGCGTACCGCTCGAACCGTTGCTGTCGATGTTCCCCACCATGTGACACAACGTGGAAATAATCAGCAGACGCTCTTCTTTGATGATGAAGATCGTCGCTTCTACCTTTGCTTGTTGGAAAATTACATCCGCAAGTTTAACGTTGATATGCTGGGATTTTCCTTAATGACCAATCACGTTCATTTGGTACTGCTCCCGCCTGAAGCCAATGCCTTGGCCAAAGCGCTGGGAAAGGTCCACTCTCGGTACTCTCAACACAATAACTTAAAGCAAGGGCGCAGTGGTCATTTGTGGCAGAATCGATTTTTTTCGTGTCCCTTGGAACCACCTGATTTATGGAGTGCGCTGTGTTATATCGAGAGAAATCCAGTCCGGGCCCGGATGGTCAAGCAGGCATGGGACTACCCATGGTCAAGTGCAAGAGCTCATGTTACAGGTCATGATCCAAGCGGATTACTAAGCATGGACTTGTGGCAAGCAGCGTTTACTCCAGCAGAATGGCGAAAAATGCTGGAGACTCCTGAAGAGCCTGGAATGCTCACTGACATTACGAACGCCACCCGCCACGGGCGCTATTGAGGCTAAAAAAGGGACAGACACCTGCCGGGGTGCCATTCCTCTGGAGTCATCAGCGAGAAGGTGTCAGTCCCCGCGCCCGTGCGCGCAAAGGGGACAGACACCTGCCGGGGTGCCATTCCTCTGGAGTCATCAGCGAGAAGGTGTCAGTCCCCGCGCCCGTGGGCACAAAGGGGACAGACACCTGCCGGGGTGCCATTCCTCCAGATTTATCAGCGAGAAGGTGTCAGTCCCCGGACTCGATGCGCGAGCCGTCGAGGCTGCTTGGGCGAAATGGGGATTTGGGATAGAATCGCGTTCATGGATATTCGGAACCCCCATCGCCCAACCCATTGGCCCGTTCACAGTGAGGCATGTTTGCAGGCATTAGTGGTCCATGGCCTGGGAGATAAGATCTCTCTCGGCGGCGGCTTCGGCTTGTTGCATTATCTCGATTATCGACCCACCCACGATGTGTATGCGTGGTGGACCCCTTCGGCGACCTCAGAGGATCAGCAGCAAGTGGTTCGGGTGATCGAAGCGACTCTTGGATCTTTTGGCGAGGTCAAAACGCGGTCTTGGGGTGATGTGGTCAGCATTGAATTGAAGCGCGAGGGAAAGAGCGTGTTTAGTTTTCAAATTGCTCGCCGTTCGGCCCAACTGGAGCCCTCTGTCCCAGCCCCGGGGACCGCCGTGCTTCTGGACAGTTTTGCCGACTTGTTAGCCAGCAAAATGGTGGCACTCATTGAACGCGGCCCCCCCAGGGACTTTCGCGATATCTACGCCTTGTGCCAGGGGGGATTGGCGACCCCGCAGTCCTGTTGGAATCTTTGGCGGCAACGCCAGCGGTTGGCAGGAAGTGATGCCGACAGCACGCGTGCCCGCCTCGCCATTCAGACGCACTTGGCGAGAATTGAACAACATCGTCCCTTGGCTCAAATTCCTGATGGCCACCAGCAGGCTGAAGCCGAACAGCTCCGGAAATGGTTTAGAGAGGGGTTTCTGAATGCCCTCCAGTCCTAGTTCCGATTCGCCATGGATCGATGGGGCATTGTACCCGGACAGGGAAGCCCCTCGGTCGTTGGACACGTTGGCTGACCGCGTGGACTTTCTGGCGCGACTGTGTGGGGCGTGGGATTTTGGTGTTTTGCCAGAGGAGAACGTGGTGTCTGAAATCCGCCGGGCGGAGTGGCTCGAAGCCGTGGATGCCTGTCGGTTGTTGACTTCACCCGTCTACCATTTGGTGCGCCAGTGGCATGGCTTGCCCACGCTGCCCTACTTAGGACAACAATTGGCGTATATCCGTGATGACCCCGAGCTGGAACATGTGTGAAACAACAGGGACAGACACGAATGGCACTAAGTTAAGGATTCTCGCCACGCGGCACGCGCATCCGCCTGGGTACTCCCACCGTGGTACGCTGCAAGATGGTTTGTGACAGGTCGAGCATTTTCTTGAGAATGCGATGGAGCCGGCGCTGATTGTGGA
>JAIQFV010000031.1 GCA_020073085.1 Terriglobia bacterium
TTTGATCGGCACGGATAGAAGGTCGTTCCGGGACAATTCCAGGAATTTCCCGAACTGAAAAAAGAGCCACCAAACCCGAGCAGAAAAGCAGCGCACAAGGAGCTTGACAAAAACAGCCTCATAGAAGGCACCGACATTCGACATTCCGACTTTCGACGATTGTTTCATCCACAGATTTCTCGGATGGCGCAGATGGAGTGGTACACTCTTACGTTCTCAAGATGAATCCCGGAGGAGACTTGATGGAGAAAGTCCTCTCAAGAGGTCAGCTTTTGTTCGCCGTTGCCATAGGGGCTTTCGGCGTCGAAAATCTGATCTGTGCTCGCTTCGGGCTGGGGGTCCGCGGCGTCCCTTGATTTTCTGAAAATCCATTCCTGGGATACCTCACCGGCATTTTCCTTCTCATGGCCGGCCTGAGCCTTGCGGCCAACGTCCGGGCGCGGTTGGCGCCTGACCCCGGTTCATTATGTGACCACGGTTCATTCAATGCCATTGGACCAAGAAATTGATGCTGGCCCGGAATCGGCCCTCCCTGCCTCGCACCGCAGCGGCCCGCGCGATGATGTGCTGACGCTCGCCGCGATCGGCATCGTGGCCTACGTGGGCTGTGACCTGCTTCACGAATTGGCGGGGCATGGTGGGGTCTGTCTTGCCACCGGGGGCCGGCCGGTCTCGCTTTCAACCATTCATTTTCAATGTCTCGGAGGATGGCAGGCGCTGATTTGCGCGGCCGGCATTCTTGTCAATCTCGTGATGGGAACCCTTCTTTGGCTGATCGTTCGAAGGATGCACACCGCTTCCGTGCACACCCGCTACTTCTTATGGCTCAGCATGGCATACAACCTGTTCACCGGCTGGGGCTACGTGGTCACTTCGAGTTTGACGAATTCGGGCGATTTGGCGAATGCCTTCAGGGGCGTCTCCACGCAGTTCCAATGGAGAGGAGGGATGGCCCTGGCGGGTGCGTTATTTTATTTCGGATCGGTCTGGGTCACGACCAGGGAAGTCCATTCATTCATCGGATCGGATGAAGGGGGCCGCCTGTGGCGGCTGATCCTCATTCCGTATTTTGCTGCAGCCTTTGTCGCCTGTGCCGCCGGGGCATTCAATTCGATCCTGAGTATGCCCCAGGTGCTGATCTCGGCAATCAGTACAACGTTGGGGGCATGGGGGTTTTTGTTATTGCCGCTATTTTTCCTGTTTCCATGGATTCGAAGCATTCGCATCCCTTCTCCCGTTCCGGTGACTCGGAACCTCGGATGGATCATCACCGCCGCGGTGGTGGTCGTCATTTTTGTCGCTGTGATCGGACCGGGCATGAAATTCGGGGGCAGAGGTTGATACCAGCGGGTTTTTCATCCACAGATTTCGCGGATGATACAGAGGAAATTGCGGACAAACATCCGATACTCTGGCGATGCACAAACCGGAATAGATCGGCTTGAAAACCTGAAGCGTTTGTTTGGTCTTGTGGTTTTGCTCTCCGATTTTCTCCGCGGCTCGGAGGTGCGAAATGTGCAACCTTCGGCACTCCCCAATCGGTTATCCCCCAACCGCTTGCCGCGTGAGCACATAAACGACCCACGGGGCGATCCTCGTTTCATTGACCCACAGGTAGGGCTCATCGCCTTTGGCCAGGGGCTTGTACGCTGCAACCGGACTCAGACGGGCACGGTCGTAAACCTCGCGGTAGGATTCATCGGTCCAGAGAATATCTTCGGTGGGTCTGCGGTCGGCGAAGTCGGTGGTGACGATTTTCACCGTGTCTCCCGATCGCGCCAAACGGTTCTCGGGATAGTCCTTTGTTGAGAACGACGCCCACTCATGGGTATAGATTTCAGGGGACGAGACGACGCTGACCATTTTCCCTGAGGCACTCAACAGGGCTCCCAGATCGTGGAACAGCCGCACCTTCGTTTCGAACCCGGGGATGTTGTCGAAGGTGAAAAGGGAAAGGACCAGATCGAACGCACCCGCCTGAAACTCGCTCAAATTATCATCCTGGACCAAACGGTAATCGCCGGCGGGATCAATCGTTCTGGCTTTCGCAATCATTTCGGGTGCGATGTCGACGCCGACGGCGTCGAAGCCGAGCTGCCGCGCAAATCGGGTCGAACGCCCCGGGCCGCAGCCGAAATCGAGCGCCCGCGTTCCGGTGACATGATCCCGGACAATGGCGGGAATGTCCCGGTAGGCCAGGTAGTAGGTATTGGCGAATTCGAGCTGCGCGTACGCCTCAGCCCGGGTGGTGTCTCCATAGCAGTTGGTAAACGCCATTCGAATCTCTCCTCACGTCGCCACGTCCCATATCCCCATGCGCTCTCTCATGGAGTCAGGGACTGACACCCTTTCCTAAGCAACCTCGCAGGATTGTCAGCAAGGCAGGTGTCTGTCCCTCTATCTCTTCGAAAAGTATGCAGTAAGGTTGGCCTCAATGTCCAGACGAAGAAGTCAGGGACAGACACCCTTTCCCAAGCAACCTCACAGAAGTCAGGGACAGACACCCTTTCCCAAGCAACCTCACAGGAATATCAGCAAGGCAGGTGTCTGTCCCTCTTTCTCCCTCTTTCTCTTAAGAAGCGGGAGAGATTAGATTGAATGATGATTTGTGTCAGATTGCTGAGAACGGCAAATCATCCACAGATGACGCGGATGACACAGACCAAGGCGGAGAGAACGAATCGACTGGTCGGCCAGGCACGGTCCGGAATGAACAGGGTTGAGGCACGAAGAGGTTAATAGGTTTTGTAGTTTACCACTCCGCCGGTCTTTGCGGCTCTGCGTTGCAAATTTGGTGGCGGCTACGGCGTCTTATGCCGGAGGCGATCGAGCGCGGCGGCGCATTGCAGAGCCGTAAACTTCATTCCGTCACGTCCGTACTCGACGCCCGGCTCGCATGGATAGTCCTTCACCAGGCCCTCAAGCAGTTCCGGGCTCACCGCTTTTGCCTCCCACCAGGCCACGCGAAAGAAGACGGCTCCTCCAAACTGGGTGATCTTATCGAGATTGGCTTCCTTGAGGTTCACCCACACCAGCCACATGTTCTCTATATTGTCGCCGCTCAAATCCACTCCTCGCCAATCGGCGTCTTTGAAGTACGTTGCGGAGAGGTCAAGCGTTGAGGCGTTGGGTCGACGGGTTTTCAGGACTGAACCGACCTGGGCGGAGATCCTGGGTGTAATCGTAGTGAAGTAGTCGAGCAGACTCGCTTCCTCTGGACTGAGTTTCCCGCGGTCATTGGTTTGGGTTTTCGGATCCCACGACTTGTTCAACAGGGGAGTTCCTTTGGTGCTGAGGGCCCGATCGAGTTTCAAGACGAACTCCAGGTTACTCCAATCGACCGGCACGAAGGCCGCCCCGAACAGATCGTTGAAGAACACGGGGTCGGTGCTGTTGGCGAGGAGCTGGACGGCAGTGAGCTTGGCGCGGTCGCCATATTTTGGAGAATTCAAAAACGGGTGAAGCGCGATGATGCCCGGCGGCAGTTTACTGGTCTCGGAAATGGTTTTGACGGTCTCTTCCCACCGGGCATCCAGCGCCGCCTCGCTCTTGTCCCGCTCGGCGCGCATAAACTGCCAGTTCTGTGCGATCAGGGTGGCAGCGAGGGTCACGATGGTCACAACGGGAGTCAGGATTGCCACGTATTCTTTGAGGCGCTCGGAACGTTCCCGTTTTGAGGCCGTCTCATTCTCATGCTGAAGTTTACGCTCTTCGAGCGCTATTTTTCGGAGCTCCGCCTGCGCTTTTTCCATGTCTGATGAAAGTCTCAGAACCCCTGTCGTCTTCTCAACGGCAGAAGCAAGCTCGGACACCGACGCATCCTGGGCTTTATTCAAGAGTGAGCTGGCCGCGGCCCGGAGTTGCTCCATTTGATCCATGGCGCCTCTTCAATGGAGATTGGCTATTTAATTGGAAAACGGATCTTATTGTACACCGGTTTTAGCCGCTTCGCGATGCGTTTAAAGAGAACGAAAACAGGGGGCGAGCTTGACACCTGATGGATCAGAGGGCCTCCAAAATGTTCCCTATTCGGCCCTGACTCCAGGACTGTTCTGGTGCACAAGCGAAGGATGTATGTGGGGCAGGAGTGGCAACTGATCGTCGTTGTTTCATCCACAGATTACGCGGATGACACAGATGGCTGGCCTTCCTGTGGTTGGCAAGCCCCGAGTCAGGAAGTTTCGTGTCCTGCGATCTTACCGAGCTGAGTACTGCTATAAACGAGAATTGCTACGGTGATCAAGAGAGCACACGCTCCAACAACTATGGCGAGGTCTACCACTGGAAATGGCAAGGACTCGGATCCTCGCAGAACCATTTCATAGGGTCCAATAAGAAATAGGCGGGAAAGCCACAAGGCGTTGGGCCTTTCTCTGCAGAGGTGGTCTACGAATGGGTAGACCAAATACGAAAGAGCAAGCACTACTCCTGTATTCCCCCACGAACGCAGAACGGTCGAGAAAAAAACCAGGAGGCACGCTGAATACGCGAAGCAAAGGGTCAATCCGATCAAGGCCCCCAGAGCGCCCCGCAGGGTTGGAACATGGTGAGTGAGGACGAGATATATCCCCACGAATAACTGAATGCAAATCGCCACCCCAAGACAGAAACCAGCCGCTCCCACGGCACGCCCTACAATAAAGCTTGCGCGGGAGATCCCCAGGGAATGCACGATCAACGCCCGGCCCGATTCCACCTCTGAGGCGACAATCCCGGAGCATACCAATAAAGGAAGAAAGAGCAGCAGAAGTGGTACGTGGGGGGTCCCGTAGAAATCACTCCAGCTCGCCATCCCGCCTCGAGCTGAGAGGG
Source organism: Terriglobia bacterium (assembly GCA_020073085.1). NCBI lineage: Bacteria > Pseudomonadati > Acidobacteriota > Terriglobia > Terriglobia bacterium. Next base: position 4,813 of record JAIQFV010000031.1, read on the forward strand.
CGATCGCCACACAGAGCAGGACCGGAATGATCCAACTGCGTGTTTGGTGTCACTCGTGGGTTCACTGCAAGGCATATTCGCAACAGTCATTCGGGTTAGGCACCTACATTTTCCTTTTGACACAACTTTGGGATGTATGACGCCGGCTTTTCTACGGTCGGCTTGACATCATTCTTCTGAAGAGGTATACGAACGATGTGGCTTGAATCTCCGTAAAGGGAGGGTCACACATGAGAAAGAAGATCCGCAAGTCAAACGTCGAAACTTCTGAAGATAAAGCCCTCAGTGAGGCAATCCGCAGAGTTTACCAAAAGTACGGAACGAATTTGAGCGCGTTTGTTCGTGACGTTCATGATGAGCTAACAATGAAGCGCCAAGACATTCCTGAGCAAACCGAAGAGATACGAGCGTGGCGTTGCCGAAAGTAAGGAGAAGGATTTGATCGTTCCAATGGACATTTTTAGGCCCAATCCTTCCAGGGCAGTTTACGTTCAAGGCGTCATCGATGAGAAGCTCGTTTACCGCCTTACTCCACGGATCGTTTTTCTCCAGAGCCAAAATCGGTCTCCGATCACCGTCTATATCGATAGCGTTGGGGGAAACATCTCCCACATGGAAAGCTTATGGAGGTTGCTTACTGCTTCGAATCAAGATTTTGCTCTACCTTGTCGTATCATCACCGTTGTTACATCTAGGGCGGCAAGCGCTGCGGCTGACCTGCTCTCGTCGGGAGACTACGCTATAGCTCTACCTCAAAGTACGATTCTTTATCACGGCTCTAGAACATTTCGGGAAATGCCAATGACGGTCGAAACGACATCGATGCTGGCCCAACTCCTGCGAATGACCAATGAGACATACGCAATGGAACTCGTTCGCAAGATCGAAAGCCGATTCATGTTTCGTTTCATGCTGTCGAAGGACCGGTTCGATGATATCCGAAAAAAGAATCCTCGGAAACAAATGACGGATACAGAATGCTTCCTCGCCGTCATATCGGATAGCCTTTCCGCTCGGGCCAAGAAGCTCTTTGAAACCGCCCGCGAGCGCCACGGAAGATATGATGCGCTTCTGAAAGCGGCCAAGCGTAAGAAGGCATACAAGGAAGTGGCAAAAACTGAAGCTGCCCGAATAAAAGCAATCGTAGACTTTGAGGTAACGAATAACAAAGGTGACAAGGACTGGACCTTTCAGGGTGGGGGCCTGACGCGGCTGACCGATGACTTTTTCCTCCTCAATGAACACCTAGCAAGTTCCCAAAGCGACCGGCTGAACGCGTTATGCTCTCAGTGGGGATGGTTCTCGCTAAGCAAAGATGAACAAGCAGAAGTAAGTCAGTCCCCAGACGCAGATAGAACGAAACTTCTAATCAATAAAGTTCGGCCACTATTGGAGCCACTATGGGCATTTTTTGTGGCACTCTGTCATGCCTTGCAGGAAGGAGATAACGAACTTACGGCGACAGATGCCTTCTGGCTTGGACTCATTGACGAAGTGATGGGTGATAGTGGATTGCCATGCTTTCGGCTCATAGCTGAGTACCGAGCAGACCCCCCGAAGCCCGAGATTGCAAGGGGCAATGAAGAGTCGAAAACTATAAGTGAAAGACAAGTTACTGGTCAAACCAGCGACCAAGCAGGGAGGTAATCAAGAAACCTTGAAGGTCAAAGGTGGTGGCGAAGATTGGCCAAAGAAATTGGTTACTAAGGAGAGGCGGAATGCTGCTGGCCGTAAGAAAGGGCACCACAATTCCGGCAGGTTGATACATAGTCCGGTGCATATAGCAGATACTTCTACAAAATTTTTGAGTCCCTGTTTATTCAGCTTGAGGAGATAAGAACTTCCTGCGTCGATGCATGTAGGATGATTGTGGAGATTGGGTAACACAAGATGCTTTTTGCTTCTTTCATGCTGTTCAGCCTTACCCCCCCCCAAAAAATAGCTCGACACGGCAGAGAATTCAAGTTGCCTATCATGGAAAACACCATAAGTCGGAAAATTGATGTTGACTTTCAACTCAACATTCAGATAGGATAAAAGGGTGGTAGGCAAAATTACGCTTGGAAGTCGGATCAGGGCGCTGAGGCTCGATGCCAAACTCTCGCAGCGTGATCTGGCCGCTCGCCTCGCAAAACCGCTGAAAGGCTTCGATTTCACCTACCTCTCCAAGATCGAAAACGACCGGCTTGTGCCCTCAGCATCAGCGATCCTAGCCTTAGCGGCAGAACTAAGAGGCAATAGTGATGAGCTGCTAGCCCTCGCTGGCAAGGCTCCGGCGGATGTCGGCAATATGCTCCAAAAAAGTGAAGGTGCTCGGATGTTTTTTCGATCTGCCCTGTCTAAAGGGCTTTCGGAGGAGGATTGGAAGAACCTGTTGCTAGACATTCAGAATAAAATGAGATGAAATTCTATCGGAACGAACAGATCGAGCAAATCGCGGAGCAGCGTCTCCTGTCCTTTGAGCGGAAGCTGGAGCGACCGCTGTCGTTGCCCGTCGACGTGGAACTGTTCGGTGAACTCGTTTTGGAGCTTAGGATCCTCTGGGAGGACATCGATGAATTGGCAGGAGAGGAAATCCTCGCCGGACTACGCGCCGCCGATCGGCTGATTGTGATGAATGAACGCCGCAAGCACGAAATGGAACAGAAACCGGGCCGTCGGCGGCTAACCCAGGGCCACGAGATGGGCCATTGGGATCTGTTTGTGGACAAATCAAAGCTGGATTGCCCCACGCTATTCGAGGCGACGGCTCCGGGCATATTTGCATATCGTTGTTCAACCAGTGGTCAGGTCCAGATCATGAAAACCTTGCTCTCTTGTGAGGGGGGCCGCGAGCACTTGCTTCAGATCAACTCCCGCTTAGATTGCCCGGATGAAGCGCGTTCCGTGAATCGCTACGCAGCCGCAATTCTGATGCCCCGCGCTGTCATCATCGACGAAGCCAAGAAGGTCGACCGAACGCAATGGCCGAACCTATACCGATTGGCCCAGCGGTTTGACGTCACAATTTCGGCGCTCCGGGTGCGATTGGAACAGTTTAATCTCTTGTACGTGGATCAAGAAACAAAAAGGCTTTACCCCTCGCTGGAGGATGCGAAGGGACAGGCCCGATTGCTCTTTTAAAAAATTTGACAGGAATGTTGAGTTGAAAGTCAACAGCAAATCACATCCAAGAGGGCGACAGCCACCTGGACGAACCCGGTTCCAGGTGCATTCCGTCAAGGAACGCGGACGCCCTTGGAGGATAGACGGTTCTCGCAGCCAAAAAAACCCAAACAGAAAGGAAATTCGAATGAAGGAATTTGAGATTACGTGTATCAATAAACCAGACCGTTCCAACACCCATGAGCACATCACATACATCGGCAATCTCGCTGGCCTTTGGCGTATCTCTCGGGATGCGGCGATTCTGAGGATCGAATCGAAGCAGGAAGCTTTTTATACAGTCGATCGCTCCACCGGAAACAAAGTCTATATCGGCGTCGTCAGAGGGGATGGCAATAAAGCCGCCTACCTCAGGACATACTCCGATGGCAAATGGAAGGATAATCTACTGGCTCTGGATGATTGTACTGGTGCTTGTCGGATCATCGGTTAGGCACGCGGCGGAGGTGGGGTCAGGTTTCGGCGCTGACCTCACCAACCCACTTTGATTCTGAAAAAAACCAGACCAGCTACCTAATTTTGTGGCTTCTACCAACGATAGGCAGATGGCTGGGCTCAGTTTTGCAAATTGGAGATTTCTGGCTGTTCCCAATTATCCTGATCCCAGGCCTTATGAGCGACGAGATTTTAGTATAACCGCTACTGGAGATATACTATGCCAAGAACAATTGATGAAGGATTCCGGGACTTCCTAACAAAATTGACCCCAACCACTGTGGAGTCTGAGTCAGCCAAATTCCACCGCGCCTCCATTGAGGCTTGCTTGAAGAACAACTTTGGACTCAAGCGATTTGCCCGAATTGGATCATTTGGAAACGGCACGAGCATTTCGGGATACAGCGACGTTGATTATTTGGCCTGTCTGCCGACGGACCAACTCACTCTCCTATCTACCTCGTCTCTGACAAAAGTTCGAAACGCCCTTGAGGCTCGGTTTCCCGATACGGGGGTTACGGTAAATTGCCCTGCTGTTGCCGTCCCTTTTGGCTGGAGGAAAGCAGAGAGCACTGAAATTGTCCCCGCCGATCATGTCAACGAATGCAATGGCTTCAAAGTTTATGATATCGCAGACTGTGCGTCTGGGTGGATGAACGCCAGTCCAGATGCCCACAATGCTTATGTGAGATCGCTCGATGATAAGCTCGGTGGGAAAGTCAAGCCCCTCGTACGTTTTATCAAGGCTTGGAAGTATTACCGAAATGTTCCGATTTCTTCGTTTTATCTTGAGCTGCGCGTCGCAAAGTACGCGAGTAGTGAATCAGCAATAGTGTACGACATTGACGTTCAAAGAGTGCTTCGGCTTCTGTGGGATAATCAGCTCGCTGATATGCGGGATCCGATGGGCATTTCTGGCTATATTTCAGCCTGCAAATCCGACGCGTTACGCGAGGATGCTCTGTCGAAGCTGGAGACAGCGGTTACACGAGCGGAGAAAGCCCGACAAGCGACGGGAATTGAGAACATTTCGATCGGATTTGATTGGTGGCGGCTTGTCTATGATAACGAATTTCCAACTTACTACTACTGAATGAGCACGATTCTTATTGAACAGAACACCGAAAGACAACTGCAGCGATTGGGCGCCCAACGCCAACTCTACGGAACTGCAAAGAAAGTATTCATCGCACAGTTGATTCTCGGCGGCCCCGTCGCGGTTGTAACAGCATTGCTTGTTGGGATATTCCCTAAGCTTAGAGGTTACACAGCGTTGTGGGGTATACTAGTGGTGCTCTCGGATATTGTGTGGTTCACCCCGTGGCAAAAACGCCTTCGAGATGCGGCGGCGCGAGTTCAAGAATCATTTGATTGCGATGTCTTATCGCTGCCTTGGAACTGTTTAAAGGCAGGCAATCGTCCGGATCCAGAACTAGTCAAGGAACGAAGTGAGAAGTACAAAAAATGGGCCGCAAAGCTGCCTCCTTTGACCAACTGGTATTCTTCGGCTATCGGGGATCTTCCATTACACATTGGTCGGCTAGCATGTCAGAGGTCGAATTGCTGGTGGGACTCAAAGCAGCGCAGGCGTTACGCGACGTGGGTGATTGCGATAGTTGTCACAGTCTTTACCCTGATGATTTGCCTCGCCATGGGGAATAAAATTACACTTGAAGATTTTATGTTGAAGGTCATTGCCCCACTTGGTCCGGCATTAATACTTGGGGTGCGCCAATTTACAGAACAGATGGAAGCGGCGGCGCGCTTGGATAACCTAAAGGAACATTCCGAGCAGATGTGGAATGACGCGCTGAGTGGAAAACCTGAAGCTGAAGTCACTGCGGGATCTCGCGGGCTCCAAGATGAAATTTGTGAAAACCGAAAGAAAAGTCCGCTCGTTTTTGACATAATCTATAAGCGGCTTCAGCGTGACTACGAAATGCAAATGAATTACGGAGTTGCCGAGTTGGTTGCGCAGGCAAAAAAGAATCTTTAAGTATATCGATCTGCCAGCTCACAGCAACTTCGGTGCATTAATCTGCTCCCCGGAGGACGCATGCGTTCGGGTCAGGCACCGACACTCAACAGTTCAAGAACTTCTTGCCCAAGAAGAAAGCCAAGTTCTTTTGTCTTTTCATCGCAAATGTCGAATGTGGGTGCCTGACCCATCGCTGTTCGTTATTGGCCAGTAGCCAATATATAGTGATAAGCAGGCAGGTCCAAATTGTGAATTCTGATCGTTCTAGACGTGGAAAATTGAAAATTTAGATCCGACCCTAAAAACCTAATTATTAAACAAACCATTCAATGAGCGTACTCACCCCAATGTCTGTAAATTCCAATTTACGCCTTTCTGGCAGGGCTCGCAAATCCACTGGTTCACATTACACCCCCTCGATCCTGTCTGATTTTGTTGCGCATCAGATTGTGGATGCTTGGGCGTCAAAGAAAAGTGCTCCTGAGGTCTGCATCCTTGATCCCGCAGTAGGCGACGGCGAGCTTCTTCATTCAATTATGCGGGAAGCATCAAACCAGATGGACTCGAAACTTCACATCTTTGGTTTTGAGACCAATGAGGCTGCCCTGAATGCCGCTAAAGCGCGTATAAGGAAGTGTTTTCCCAAGGCCAGAATGTCCATGATGTGTGAAAGTTTTTTGGATTTTGTTTTGGAATCCTACGGTCTCACAAGACAGAACACTTTGTTTGAAAGAATGTCCGTAAACAAATTCGATTTGGTGATTGCTAATCCGCCATATGTTAGGACGCAAGTGATGGGTGCCAAGCGGGCGAGTGAACTGTCTCGGCGATTTAATCTCTCTGGGCGCGTTGACCTGTACTACGCATTCATACAAGGTATAGCAGCTACCTTGCGACCAGGCGGAATTGCTGGAATCATAGTATCGAATCGGTTTATGACTACGAAGTCAGGCGCGAGCATACGCGCTAGCATAAGAGAAGAGTTTGATATTTTACATGTATGGGATATGGGGGACACAAAGCTCTTCGAGGCTGCTGTCCTCCCGGCGGTCCTCCTCTTAAGAAAGAAAGATAAAACCGGAAATTCAGCAGTTTCTCTTTTTACCACGATATATACGACGCGTTCAGAGGGGGAATCTCTGCATTGTGAATCGGTGATAGACGCGATTAATTGTGCCGGAATAGTCGATGTGAAAGGCGGCAAACGCTTCCTGGTTCAACACGGCAGTTTAGATTGTGGGTCGGGCGCGACTGGAGTATGGCGTATTGCGACTCCAAATTCCGACGCGTGGCTCGAACAGGTCGATCGCCATACATTTTGTACGTTTGGATATCTAGGTAAGGTCCGCGTAGGAGTGAAGACTTGCGCAGATAAAGTGTTTATTGGGTCCCACTGGGATCAACTTCCGGAAAACCGGAGACCGGAGCTTTTGCGACCACTGGCAACACACCACGTGGCTAGGCGGTTCAGAGCAATAGTGCCCGAGTTGCAGCAGCGCATTTTATATACACATGAGGTTGTCGGGGGTAAAAGAGTTGCGGTGGATCTCAAAAAGTATCCACGTACCGCGCAGTTTTTGAGACGATTTCGGGCCGAACTAGAAGCGCGAAAATATGTTCTGGATGCGGGGAGAAATTGGTACGAGATATGGGTACCTCAAGATCCGAATGCATGGACTTCTCCTAAGTTGGTTTTTCCAGACATTTCAGAAAGACCGACGTTTTGGATGGATCTCACCGGTTCCGTAGTAAACGGTGACTGCTATTGGCTGATGTGTGAAAATGTCGGACAGACTGAATTGCTCTGGCTTGCTCTGGCAGTGGCCAATTCTTCATTCATCGAAACTTACTATGATCACCGCTTTAATAATAAACTATATGCTGGTCGTAGACGATTCATTACACAGTATGTCCAGGAGTTCCCTCTTCCATCCTGTGAGACCGATATCGGGAAGGAACTCATCGAAATTGCGAAAAGAATATATGAGTTGACACCATCGCGCGAGGCCTCGAGATTGGAGAGGCGACTGAACGATCTCGTGTGGTTCTCGTTTGGTTTCTCACTGAAAGAAACCAGTCGGTAGCGGTATCTGAAGCTTTCTGTTCAATACCATCCCTTCGAACCGGGTGAAGCGCGTAAAGAAAGCCTCTCCTGTAGTTAGATAAAAATGAGTCAGTGTAATAAAATTGCTCCTCGTGCTGGCATAAAACAAAGCGTATCGGACGTCGCAGTGACGTATTTGCATCCCTCGAATGTTTGGAACGTCAAGAAGATCTCTACTATTGGGTAGCACGAGGCCCAGATCAATGGTGGGAGATGTTTGCAGTTTCACCTCCAAAAGCTGGTTACGAATGTCTGGGAAGCTGCCGTCATCTGCGTAGTGCAAATATCCGAGCTTCATGCATACGAGCCGGTGAAGTTGTCCCCCACGGTTTCGTTCTTGATCTGATCCAATATCAGAAAACCCTTGCCCGATTAGCTGGGAAAGCCGCTCATAGACCACACCGATCGGAAGCAAGTCACTTGCGCTGGGGTGGTCAGTCGGACTCGGTTGGAAGACCGTGGGTGGGTTATGTGTGAGCAGACACGCCAGAAGGTTTTCTGTGTCCTGTTGAGTGACAAGTTCAGCTGGCTCCGAACGAGTGGTAAGGCGTGCCTGGTACTTCTGCGTCAAAGTTCCAGTGGTGTCTAATTTTGCTAATGCGTTACCGCTGACCACTTTCACTCGTTCTATCCGATCATTCCCGGACACACGGATGATCACATATCGCCGGCCAGGATCCAATTCCTCGTTCCAGACTTGCAGGTTGTTCGATTTCTGAATGTAAGTGTCGAAGAGTTGGCCGAGAAATCGTGGATGGCTCTTTTTGAAAGAGGACGGTATGGGATAACCAAGGATTCGACATATCTTTTCCTTAACAACCTTTGATCGAGTTCTTAGCGGCAAACCGAAAAGAGGAGTGTTTCGCAACCCCTCGTTAAGGAGAACCTCCAATTCAGGAGACGGTATCCAAAGGTCTGAACCCACCTCGATCTTGTCATAAATGGAAAGACCGCTTTTGCTGATTGCAGTAACAAAGCGCTTGGCAAGTTGGGAGTCACCGCTCATTCCGGGCTCACCTCTTCGTCAAGAGATTGGGGACCGAGGTTCGTAGAGCGGTCGCAAGGTCAACCAAGGTACGCAATGTCACGTTGCGTTCTGAGCGTTCGACTGAGCCAATGTACGTTCTGTGCAGACCACATTTGCTAGCGAATTCTTCTTGCGAAAGATTCTTCTTACGACGGAATGCGCGCAAGTTCTCGGCGAGAATATTTCGTAGTTCGAGGTCAAGGTTGTTATTCATGGTCAGTCATGAGGTTTGGATTGAGGTGCTGATCGTCGTGGGTATAATTACAGCTGTGATGTCTCTGAGTCTACAGACTAGAAGTAGCATAAACACGAGGCCTATGGATTGAGCACAAATATAGTGTCCGGAGAGCTAAACCATGAGAAAAAGGATCCTCCTGCTTTTTTTATTACTTCTTCACTGTTCGGCTGGGGTTGCAGCCAACCATCCCACACCCGTTCAGGGCGACTTCACGATCAAGAATTACGAGTTTGAGAGTGCGGAGACCCTGCCGTTGTTGAAGCTGCATTACCGGACGCTGGGCACTCCGGTCCGCGATGAAAAAGGAATAATCCGCAATGCGGTGCTGATCCTGCATGGAACCGGCGGGGCGGGGACACAGTTCTTGACCGACACGTTTGCCGGCGTGCTGTTCGGGCCGGGACAACTGCTCGATGCCACCAAGTATTTCATCATCCTGCCCGACAACGTCGGCCACGGGCAGTCGACGAAGCCCAGCGATGGAATGCACGCGCGCTTTCCTCATTACGGCTACCACGACATGGTGGTCCTCCAGCACCGGCTCCTGACCGAAGGCCTGGGGGTAAACCATCTCCGCCTGGTGATGGGCACCTCGATGGGCGGGATGCACGCGTGGATGTGGGGGGAGATGTACCCGGACTTCATGGACGCGCTGATGCCGCTCGCCAGCCTGCCTGTCCAGATCGCGGGCCGCAATCGCATGACCCGCCGCATGGTCCTCGATTCCATCCGAAACGATCCCGAATGGAAAAACGGGGAATACAAGACCCAACCACGCGGCTTGACGAGCGCCATTTACACGATGATCTTTATGACCAGCACTCCGCTGTACTGGCAGAACCAGGCGCCTACCCTTCCGGAGGCTGACAAGATGTTTGACGACCTGGTGAAGCTGCGTCTTTCCCGTACCGACGCCAACGATATGCTGTACCAGTTCGACGCGTCACGCGACTATGATCCGTCGCCACAGCTCGAAGCGATCAAAGCGCCGCTCCTCGCCATCAACTCCGCCGACGATCAGGTGAATCCGCCGGAGCTGGGCATTGCCGAACAGCAAATCAAGCGCGTGAAACGGGGGCGGTTCGTTTTGATTCCGATCAGCGATAGGACTCGGGGACACGGGACTCACTCGCTGCCAGAAGTTTGGAAGGATCATCTTGAGGCGCTATTAAGAGAATCCGGCAAGAGGGGCGAGTGAGAAAATCCAAATTCCAAAGTCCAAAGTCCAAAGTCCAAAGTCCAAAGTCCAAATAAAATCCAAAGTCCAAAGTCCAAAGTCCAAATAAAATCCAAATTCCAAAGTCCAAAGTCCAAATAAAATCCACCATCCAAGTGAAACCCAAATTCCAATCCACGGCGGCGGACAAATTCCAAATGGAACCCAAAGTCCAAAAGCCAAAATCCTCGGCGGCGGACGAATTCCAAATAAAACCCAAAGTCCAAAAGCCAAAAGGCAAAATCCATTCAAGCGTAAATTGGGAGGTTTATTAAGAGAATCCGTCAAAAAAAGGGGAAAGTGAGAAATTCCAAAAGCCGGCCTACAAACAAAACCCAGACTTCAGGCGCCTGAATCCGATCAGCCTTCCGTACCTCGGACTTGGATTCTGGTGAGTTGGATTACTTCTTTGACTGGTCCCAGAGTCTGTCGGAGGCAGCCCGATAATCAGCATTATCGGGCTCGATTTTGTGGGCAGCGCGGTATTCTCTTAGAGCAGCGATCCGGTTACCTTTGCCTTCCAGAGCGACTCCCAGGTTAAAGTGCGCCACCGCCAGGTTTGGGTCCAGGCGGATGGCTTCCTGGTATTTCGTGATCGAGCTTTCTATATCACCCTGCCGATAAAGCACCTGGCCGAGGTTATGGTGATAGACCCCGACGGATGGATCGAGGCTGATCGCCTGCTTATATTTAGTGCCTGCGTCGGCAAAGAGGTCTTTTGAAAAGAGCATGTTTCCAAGAGCATTGTAGATGCCGGCGTCGTTTGGTTTCAGGCTGATGGCCTTCCGGCATTCGGCGATGGCGACTTCCAATTTGCCTTTCTGTTGAAGTGCCTGGGCGAGATTGAAATGGAGCACCCCGTCGTCCGGCTTGAGACGGATGGCCTCCCGATACTCCAAAATGGCCTCCGCATAGTCGCCCTTGTCATACAGCAAATTTCCAACGTCGTTGTGAGCCAGGGCATCGTCCGGCTTCGACTGGAGCACTTCGCGTAGCGCCGCGAGAGCCTCATTCAGGTCGCCCTTCTTCTTGAACGTATCAACAAGCTCCTGCCGGCACCAAGTCCAGGTGGGTTCCACCCGGATCGCCTCGCGGTACTGGGCGATGGCCCCCTCCAGGTCGCCTTTTTCCTGGAGCACGCGTACCAACTCCCTGCGCGCCCAGTCCAGCTCCGGCTTCAGGCGGATCGCTTCGCGCAACTCTTCGATGGCCCCGGCCAGGTATTTCTTGGCAGAGAGCACATAGCCGAGGTTTCCGTGGGCCTCGGCATAGTCGGGCTTCAGCCGGATCGCCTCCCGGAACTCGACGATGGCGCCCTCATGATCCTTCGCGTTGAAGAGTATGTCGCCGAGGGAGTTGTGCGCTGCAGCTGCTTTCGGATTCAGCCGGATGGCTTCCCGGTATTCTGCTGCGGCCCCGTTCAAATTTTCTTTGCTCGCGAGGACTAATCCGAGGTTATAGTGCAGGACCCAGTCGTCCGGCGTCAGATGCAGGGCGGTGGTGTGCTCGGGAGGGCTTCATCCAGGTCGCCTTTGTCAGAGAGGACCAACCCGCAAATATTGTGCGCACTCGCGTACGCCGGTTTTAGACGAATGGCTTCACGGCACTCGGCCAGTGCCCCCTCAAGATCTCCCTTCACGCGGAGTCCGTTGGCGACTGCCGTGTGGGCTTCGGCAGAATCGGGGTTCAGCCGCAACGCCTTGCGATATTCTTCCATCGCCTCGTCCAACTCCCCCTTTTGGTCGAAGACGACGCCGATGTTTCGTTGGGCCTCGGCGAATTGGGGATTCAGGCGCAGTGCTTCACGAAACTCGGCCATGGCCCCGTCCCAGTCCTCTTTTTCGAAGAGGGCATCACCCAGGCCGTTGTGCGCCTCCGCATTGTCCTTATCCAACCGGAGTGCCGCCCGATACTCGGCGATGGCGCCCTCCACATCGCGTTTCTTGAAGAGTGCGACACCCTGTTCACAGCGTGTTCGGCTCTCTTCCTTTTCAGGAGCCAGGCGTACGGCTTCCGCTTTTTGGGTCTCCAATCGTCTTGGTTCAGCCGCCGGGGGTGCTTTCCTCTCCGCTTCCTCCTGCGTTTTCCGTTCGGGGCGAGTTGTGATCTCTTCTTTCGGCTGGGCAGGTGGGGCCACGGCACCCGGGGAACTCTGGAGGATCATTTCCTCGGGGGCGGCGGGCGCCGGGTTTGCGGCAAGGCATTTCTCGGCGGCGTCTGAGACCCTGCGGCTGTCATCCGCGGTGAGGGTCTTGAGCGCCGTGCGAGCTGCAAGGGCGAGCCCGCGGTGTCTGCCGCGGAGCAGACGTTCCAGTTCGTGGATGGCCTCTTCGCGGATACTGGGAAACTTGCTGCCGATGGCATCGCGAATGTCCTGGGGCAGATCCGAGGGATTCACGAAAGGGGCGGGATTGCGGGCGATGATGATTTCGCCCTCCACGTCCAACTCCCACTTCATGGGTCTTTGGTGAGGCGTCACATCCAGGACACGGTCATGTACAAAGTCGTAAAGCTCGTCGAGGGAGACGACGCCGTCGCCATCCTGATCGGCCTCTCCTGACCGAAGCCCCTCCACCAGCGTTTGAGTAAAGACCGAACCCGAGCTCTCGACCGCCGATTCGAAGATGCCGGATTCGAAGGAATACTGGACGGCGTCGGAGGCGGTCAGCAGCACCCGCCCTCGTCCCTCGAAATGATCCTTCAGAACCACGTTGGCCTCGCCTTTGGCCAACAGGGCTTTTGCAAACGCCCCGCTGTAGCAGCAGTCCAGCAGCAGCACTTGTCGTTTGGACCGGCTTCCGGCCATGACCTCGTTGACGAAATGGTCGGGGATGGCGGTGGAGCGCAGCCACTGCGGATCGGTATTGAGGGCTGCCAGATAGAGTTTCCCATCCTCGTCCTTCAACCCATGACCGGAGAAATAGAGCGGCAAGAGGTCGTCGCGGGTGCGGGAGCGATAGAATTTCTCGATTTCATGCATGACCTCGGCGCAGCGCTGATTGACAAGCGTCCGGACTTCAAATCCCCCGATCGTGGGGTCCGCCAGGACGTCGGCCAGGGCCTGTGCATCCTGGGTGGGCGCGGTCAGTTGTCGCAGGCCAGTGTGCTCGTACTGCGAATTGGCGATGATCAGGGCGCTTTTGACCCCGCTCACGCGGTCGCCCCCTTCTGGCGGCTCATCCAGGCGTCGATGATCTGTTGCTGCTGCTTGGAGGGATTTCCAGTGAGGACAACCTTCTCGCCGTTTCTCTCCAGGGTCAAGCTGGTGCGGTCATGGCGGTTGAGCCACGACTGCACGGTCGTGATGAGCGCGGGAAGGACCACGGGCGCCAGCGTGACCAGGAGCGCACTTAACGTGATCGGATCTCCCTTGGCGCCTGCGGGTGCAGGCCCCCCTCGGACTGGGTTCACCCCATCGACGTCCAACTCCAGGAGTTCGTTGCGAAGTCGATGGGTGAGTTCTGCCACATCCTCCGGATCGGCGTCCGGCCCGGCATCAACGTTTAACATAATTTGTTTCGATAGGTCTGCCATGAAACCCCCTTTGGAGCGGGTCGATTCTCTAACTCGGTCTGGCGCGGATCGTTTCAGCAAATGGAAAAGGCCTGTCCTCCACGTCCTTGAGGTCCGATGTTCAGGCGAGCCTGACAGGTGAGGCTGTCCCCTTGACCTTATTGTGATTGATTTGCATTTTACTCTCCCCTTACTTGGTCACGCAAGCATGTGAAGATCAAAGACAGCTCCGGCAGGTATGACGCAATCCGGCTCTGAACGCTCAAGCGACGCGATGGAAAGAGACAAGGTCGCCGAAGTGGGGTGGGGGGCAATCGTGTAGGAATGCCCCCCTGAACATCGCATCATTCGGGACAGCCACCTCACTCACGTCACATGCCATCGTTCGGTCGAATCTCTGTCTGCGCCTTCTCCTGCTGAATCACGCGCAAGCAATGTCCGAAATTCCGACCGAATCAGCACACCAAACTCCGGACATCTTCCAGCCGCGGGTTTCATTGATTCGTGTGATTGAGTGTCAGGGTAACGTTCTTGGTGGTCATATCCTTAAACGTCGCGACACAATTCGCCGTGGCCCCTTCGGAGTGCGCCTAGCCGCTGCAATTAAACGAGGCCAATGGGTCGGTGGGCCTGGTGTCGGCGGCCGTGGTGGTCAATGTCCCGTTCGCACTCACCGTCATCGAAAAGCTATTTTGTCCACCGGCGAAACCAATTGTGAACCCGTTGCGGTCATAGGGTCCAAAGGCAAACGATTCCGCCGTCCCCGGGGTGCGAAGAAAGCCCGCATCAAACGTCATATGAAAGAAAAGGGTCGTATCCGCCTCAACAGGGGCAAACTCGGCGTGAACCGGCGTGTCAGTGCCGGTCGTCGTGTCGTGAAATGTTCCAGTGAAGCTTCCCCGGAACTGCTGCACGTCAAAGAAGCCGGACGCGCCGTCGACCACCGAGGTCGACGAGAGCAACCCGTCCTTCAGCAAGAGGGCGAGGGCATGGAATCCTCCCGGGCTGTCCGTTCGAAATCGATAGGATTTACCCAGATTCATCGAATCCTCCTTCGATTGTGGGCGATGGCCCGCAATCCGTTAAGTGTTTTGGGATCGGGGCAGATTATTACGTTTTAGGGGAGATTTCAACATTTTTGTGGAGGGATCTTTGTGGAAGGGGAGCAGGAACCCAGGGCCAACGCTGGGCTTCAGTTTACAGCCTCGTTGGGGTTGAGGGGCGGGGGTACATTATGGCCAGGGTGTCCATTCATGCGCAGAATTCAGATTCCCTTGCGCGAAGGTGGAGTCACTGTGCAGGACGCAACGGGATGGGCTCGATGCGCGATAACTGAAGGTTCTCCAGGAGAGGTTCCATTGGCCCCCAGATCGCCATGACTTCAGGGGTCCGGTGGGCGACGTCGGAAGCCCGAGCGTCCTTCCATTGAAACATCTCCACAAAGAAAAGCCGGTGGGTTTGCTTGTCGGAGGCGCGCCAGATCTGTGGGTTCATTTTCGAAACCAGGGCGGCACGATGCAGCACAGGCCATTGCTTCTTAATCAAAGCAAGCAGCTTCTTCTCTTTCCCTTTTTTGGGATAGTAAGAGACAAGCATCGTGACTGCGGCGGACTTAGCCATGTTTGTCCTCCATTGATGTTCGGGTCTCCTTGAGGTTTCACCAATAGATTCAGGGTTCGCAGGCATCAAAGGGCGATGCCTGCGGCACCCCGGTGTAGTGACGAATTCATTCGTTCTGGCACGCAGGCATCAAAGGGCGATGCCTGCGGCACCCGGCGTAGTGACGAATTTATTCGTTCTGATACGCAGGCATCAAAGGGCGATGCCTGCGGCACCCGGTGTAGTAACGAATTTATTCATTCTGAAACGCAGGCATCAAAGGGCGATGCCTGCAGCACCCGGTGTAGTGACGAATTTATTCATTCTGATACGCAGGCATCAAAGGGCGATGCCTGCAGCACCCGGTGTAGTGACGAATTTATTCATTCTGATACGCAGGCATCAAAGGGCGATGCCTGCCGCACCCGACGTAGTAACGAATTTATTCGTTCTGATACACAGGCATCAAAGAGCGATGCCTGCGGCACCCGGTGTAGTAACGAATTTATTCATTCTGATACGCAGGCATCAAAGGGCGATGCCTGCGGTACCCGGTGTAGTAACGAATTCATTCGTTCTGATACGCAGGCATGCAAAGAACGTATGCCTGCGGCACCCGGTGTAGTAACGAATTTATTCGTTCTGATACACAGGCATCAAAGGGCGATGCCTGCGGCACCCGGTGTAGTGACGAATTCATTCGTTCTGATACGCAGGCATGCAAAGAACGCATGCCTGCGGCACCCGGTGTAGTGACGAATTTATTCGTTCTGGCACGCAGGCATGCAAAGAACGCATGCCTGTGGCACCCCGGTGTAGGGACGAATTTATTCGTTCTGGCACGCAGGCATGCAAAGAACGCATGCCCGCGGCACCCGAGGTAGTGACGAATTTATTCGTTCTCGGGACCCCAGTCATGTCTTGTGTCTACGCTTCAGCCTGCACGCCCTGTTTCCCCCGACGCGCGATGGCGGAGACAATAGCGCCGATGAGGGAGCCCACCACCACGGTAAATCCAATCCACAAGGTCATCTGAGGGACGAGGGCCATGTAAAAATATTTCACGGCGAACGAAAGGTTGCCAAACTGCGGCGGGACCACATCGTAATGCGTTCCCCACCCGGCCCCTCCATTTCCGCGCATGGCCAGGTACATGACGACCACGACCGGGATGCGGGCCGCGAAGGCATAAACCAGCAGAACATCCCCCAGCGAGCGCCATCCCAACCGCGGGATGAAGGCCGCAGCCAGCATCAGCAGAAACGCGAGCAGGGTGAGAAGAGAGGGGTGCTCGAAAGTCAATTGAAGCAAGAAACTGGAGAGGAAAAGCACCACGAGGCCGAGCAACGCGAAAGCAATGGACCGGCCCACGCTGGAAGGTCCTTCGCCTGCCTTGGCCAACTTCAAGGCAAAATATGGGCCAAGGATGATCGGGAGCCACGATATGCCGATGATGGCGCCTCCACCGCCAGCCGCCGGGTTGAACAACAGCGTGGACCAGTGCTGGAGTTCTCCCGTCACGCGAAGAATCGTGATTCCCAGGGTAATGATCGCCGGGATAGCGATCAGACTCCAGGTGGAAACAGATCTCGAATTTCCCATCGATAACCTCCTTTTCATTCCTCTGGTTTGACCCAAAGCTCTGCGATCTTGGCGCGGTGGTCGGAAGGCGGTCGATCACGCATAAGTTGCGATGCAAGAATTGGCGGCAACCCGAGGCATTCCACTCCACCACTGACTACATTCTACGCGCCGAGCGGTATCCTGTTTCATATTTCATGCAGCATGTTAGAAAATAGTGACGGAAGATACTATCTCACGAAGAGGCACGCTTTGGTAGCCGTGATCCCGCCTTGCGCATCCGCGTCAACCTAAGACCGGAGTAACGAGTGGTCCATAATCCCCCCGGCGGAAGCGGATCACGGCCCGCCTCGTCGGGCTTGTGCAACCCAACATTGATGGGCAACGGAGGTTTCCCTATTTGATCATCACGCACCGGACTCTGTGGTTACCTTCTCGCATACAGGCAGACGCCTCCCCACGGCCGCGAACCCTGGCGGCCGGTCGGTTCGGGAAGCAATGCCACGAGACGCAACCAGAATGAAAGCCGATGCAGATGCGCGGCCGTGGTAAGCATCGAATAGACTTTGACCGGCCTCCAGCCGTAAGCCGTGAAATACTCGGGACCTTCTTCCGGCCCAAACTTCATCGACGCGCCGCTGTGGCTCAGATAGGGTCCGAGGCTCCGCTGCAATCTCTTGACGAGCCCGGGTGACAGGAGGTCGAGAATCCAGCGTTGAAAGCTGGAGGGAGCGGCAAGATCGGTTGCCAGGGAGTTGACCTCCTCTTCGCTGAGATAGGGGAGCAGCCCTTCAGTGATAATCAGGGCCTTACTTGCAATCCGGCCCAATCGATCAAACAGGTCGCGACGGGCACTCCCGTTGACGAGGTCCAACCCGATCCGTTCCAGATTTCCCGCGGGCTTTTCGCCCTCAAGAACCTTCTCTTTGTAATGGATGATTTCTGGAAGGTCCACTTCGATCCAATGGAAAGACGGGGGAAGGACCATCCGGTACGGTCTCGCATCAAGGCCGGCAGCGAGATTGATGACCATGTCGACGCCCTGCTGAATCTGATCGTGAATAAGCTGGTCGATCACTTGGGTCCGGGTGACAAACGACCAGGAATAGCGGTCGCCATAGGGCAAGGTATTGGCGATCTGTTCGCCGCGTTCACCCGCCAGGCGACGGGCCACGGGGTCACGAAAGAGCGCGTCGGGCCGATCGCTCTCACGTGCCCGAAACACAGCGGCCCAACGCGCTGTGTCAGAGATGGTCTGAAGTAGGGGTCCAGTGTGGGTCATAGCCTGTGTTCACAATGTAGTAACGAATTCATTCGTTCTGATACGCAGGCATGCAAAAAGCACATGCCTGCGGCACCCGAAGTCGTAACGAATTCATTCGTTCTGGCACGCAGGCATGCCAAGAACGCATGCCCGCGGCACCCCGATGTCGTAACGAATTCATTCGTTCTGATACGCAGGCATGCAAAGAGCGCATGCCCGCGGCACCCCGATGTCGTAACGAATTCATTCGTTCTGGCACGCAGGCATGCAAAGAGCACATGCCTGAGGCACCCGAAGTCGTAACAAATTCATTCGTTCTGGCACGCAGGCATGCAAAGAGCACATGCCTGAGGCACCCGAAGTCGTAACGAATTTATTCGTTCTGATACGCAGGCATGCAAAGAACGCATGCCCGCGGCACCCGAAGTAGTAACGAATTTATTCGTTCTGATACGCAGGCATGCAAAGAGCGCATGCCGGCGGCACCCGAAGTAGTAACGAATTTATTCGTCCTCAAACACATGCCTTCGGCGCCGGCCGCGAGGGCGTTGCGATATGCCACATCGACGTCCGGGACGGTTAGATAAAATGTCGATGCCATCGGCTGATAGGGTTCGTGAGCTTCACTCATTTCCAGGACCGAGTCTCCAATTCTAATCTTGACGTGATGGACCACGCCGTCCGGGGATGCATGCTTCACAATTTCCTGTGCGCCGAAAGCACGCCTGAGAAAGTTGAAGACCGGCTCAGCGCGCAACGGATGCAGGAACGGTGCGACCGTGTGCAGACCTTCCAGGATGTAGCTTTTCCCCAGACCGGTGGCAATGTACCATTGATTTCCGAGTGGATCCTTCACGCCGCCTACGCGCTCGCCGAAATCCCGATCCACGGGCGCCTGGAGCGACACTACGCCGTGCGATGAAGGCATATACCCGCTCAAAGTTACTTTCATAAAGGGCGCCAAACCGGGAGGGGTCCTTCTGTGCCGCAAGGAGTCACTATCAAAATCAATTTGCAAACACTTCTGGCAATCCTAGCGGGCCGGTGCACCGGGGGTGGAGAGGTCGGTCTTCAACTTCAAGCCCGGGGCCCCGGACGCCACCAGTTTCAGTTTTGGGTCCTGATCAATGGCCTTAAGCAGTTCGCGCATGATGCGATCATCGACCTCGACGGCGTTCTGCAAATCCACCGGAAATCGAATCGCGGCCTCCAGTCCTTCAGGAGTGAGGCGCAGTCGGCTTTTCGGCCGCAACGCATCCTCAGGAGTGGTGTGAAACGTTTTTTCCAGGTGGCGGCGCTGCTGTTCCATGGCCTCGCGGTAATCCTCGAACACCGTTTCAACCACGGCGAGCAGCCGTTCTTCGACCGCACGGTAATCGCTGTCGGGAGAAAGGGTCAGGCTGATTTCATGCCAGACAAAATTAGTGCCCGGAATCTGCTTGAAAAGGCCCGCGGTAGGTAGAAAGACAATTGAGTTCGAAAAGGCCACCACGCGACCGCTCGGGGTCTTCGGCCCGCTCACACCCAGTTCCATCAGGTGAAGACGCACCAGCCCGATATCAATCACCTCGCCGGTCACTCCAGCAATCTGTACCCGGTCGCCGACCCGGATCCCGTACTTTCCGATCAGGAAGAAGTACCCGACCACCGAAAGAATAACATTCTGCAAGGCCACCGCGACGCCCGCCGTCAGGAGCCCTGCAAAGGTCGCCACAGAGCCGAGCTCACTGGCAAATGAAAACGCGATGATGATGACGATCAAACACCAGAGAACAATTCTCCGCAGCAGGAGAAACTGGTGCCGGCGATGCGCATCCTGGATGTAGCGGTAGATGGTTCTCCGCCAGAGTTCCGCGGCCCCGATGACACCCCCGAGAACCACCACAAGGAGCGCCAGCCGAATCAGCAGGTTCCTCAATTCCGCCGCATATCGGCTCTTAACGGTGCCTTGCCAACGGGTCAAGCTCCTCTGGTAAAGGCCGAGCAGGATTCCCTGCTTGCTCAAGGGAAGTGCCGATGCCGAGATCCGCTTGAACTGTACCGTGAGGGCATCCAGATCGCCTTTTTGCTGGGCCAGGAAGGACTGATCCTGCGATTCCGGCTGGTTGGCTACCAAATCGCCGCGCTGAGACAGTTGCTTGAGCTCGGCGATTAGAGGCGCGCGAAGCTCTTTGGAGCTCTGCGTCAGGGCGTCCGTCAAATGAATGACCTGATCGAGCGTGCGAACTTTGCGGAAAAGTGTGAGAACATCGATCGCCAGACCCCAGATGCCGGTGGGCTCAGGTTTGTTGGCGGGCAATGCGAGAGCGGGGCTGACGGGTTCGTTGGCTGAAGCAGTGGATTCCTTGCCGGTCAGGGGTTCGGTCAAAGCCGCAGGCAGCGAACGCGCCAGGGATTCGATTTGTGCCCTCAGCCCGGTGGCTCCCAGGCCGCTGGTGTTGGTTCCGCTGACGAATTCGACCATGCTCTTGAGGGCATCCCGGCGCGCGTCGGCTAGATCGAGTTCACTCCGTGTCTCGGAGATTGCCGACTGCAACGCCTCGCGCTTCCGTCCCGTTACTGTATCCAGCTTCTGCTGAAGCGATTGCAGTTGGGCCTGTGAATCGCGAACCTGTTTCTCCAACTTGGTGGAATACTGGAGGAGCGCTTGATACCGCGTGGAATCCGGGCTCGCATTCTCCGCCTGGCCCGAACCGGCTCCTTTGGTTATCGCTTCAGCTCTACCCCTTGCAAAATCAAAGGCCAGCCGGACAATCTGGTCGGCGACGCGCCGGTCGTCGTTTACGATCAGGACATCGTTGGGTTCAGTGGCGATCTGGCGTTCCAAGTCCAGTTGACGGTACCAATCGAGGGTTTGATTTAGAAACAGGATGAGGTCAGGTGAAGCGGGTGGATTGTCGGCAGCACCTTGAGACATGCCCAGCCCGACGAGGAGGACCATGGCCGCGGGGAGCAGAAGTCGGTATTGAAGCAGGTGGAAACTTGAGGTCGGCCTCCGCTCCCGGTGTGCTTCCCGGTTCAGGGTAGTTCCTTGAGTGAATAGCAACTTCATCATTCCATCATCTGAGCCATTTCGAGCTCAGGAATCATGGGCCGACGAAGATGCTCCGGCACCTCGACGCGTTCCGGAACCCGGTAGCGCGGCTCTTGGCGGCCGCTAAAATCGAGATACAACTTGCGCCGCAGGTACCACTCCGGGAAGTGGCCCATCCGGAGCAGGGGGTATTTCATAACATCTCCGAAGAGCTTCCGGCCCAGGAAGTAATAATAAAGGGGGACGCCGGCAATGAATTTCCACTGGACCGAAGGCGTATTCCGCCAGAAGTCGAGATTGTAACGCCAGGCGGTGCAGAAGAGCTCCCATTGCAGATCGGTGAGTTCCACCAGCTTGGCGCTTTGGCCGCCTTTCTTCTGGAGCTTGGTCTCCTCGAGGGGCACGAACAACGTTGGAATGGGAGCCCACTTAGCATCCTTCAGCGCGAACAGCAGATCGAGCGTTTGCTTGGTGTCTTCCCGCCGTTCTCCCGGCAGGCCGATGATAAAGGTGCAGAGAGGGAACCAGTTGTTCTTATTGAGGATCTCGATTCCCTTGAGCATGACATCGGGCCATTGCTCCGAGCGGAACGGATACGCCTTCCCTTTCATATGCATCTCAAAGAGCCGCGGCGATCCGGTCTCCACTCCAATGAACAGGGAGGTGTAACGTTTTTCCGGATGGGTGGAGGCATGGTGCTGGGTATAACTCTTCCCCACGGCGATCGGGGTCAGCTCTTCGATCAGTCCGGGGTTGACCACGATCGGCGCCATGGTGCCGTGGGTGAGGGCGATGTAGTTCACCCCGGGCACGGCGGCCACCGACTCAAAGAGCCGCCTCAACGCCGGGACATTGGTGTCGAAACGCGGCCCCTGATCATAAAGGAAGAGGTCCTCGGTGGTCAGGAGGATGGAATCGGCGCCTTCGGCCACTTGCGTGCGCACGTTGTCGAGGATGTGCTCGAGGGGAATACTCTTGCCGCGACGCAAGGCCACGGAGCAGAACTGACAGCCCCGTCCACACCCCCGGGTAATTTCGACCACGCCCAGTGTGGCGCGGTGCCTAATGCGCGGAATGTTTTCCAGTTGTGGACTATGACCGACCACCCTCCTCGGGAGCGCCTCACCCCGCAGGGCGGCCTCGAACAGGGGCAGCGTCACCTCTTCCGCCTCGCCGTCCACAATCGTGTCGATCAGCCATTCGTCCTGTAAATTCTTCTTTTCGATCTGCCAGGAGCCCGGCCCGCCCACAATGATCTTCATATGGGGCTTGTGCTGTTTCAGCGTCGGATGGGTGATCATCCGGCGAAACTCATACGCATTCACGGGTTCCTGGTATCGCCCGTAAAGGTGGACGTAGACGTCGGTGGCGAAGGTGATGCCCAGGGGGTTATGAGCATGAATTCCGACGACCTGCGTTTGGTCGCCGACAAAGAGGTCGACCTGATCCGTGTAACAGACCGCAATATCGTCGGGAGAGAACTTCTCCAGGAGCAGGGACTCAATGATGCGTAAACCATGCGGCACGTACTTGGCCTGGCCGTCGGGCGTCAGCTCGTGTTCGGTGGACCAGTCTGTGCCCCAGTAGGCGGCAAAGCGTTGCGGTAAACAGGCGAGCAACATCTGCCGCCAGGTGCTGCGCATGTACTCTGAAGATTCAGAGTCGCTCGCGACGAGAACAATCTTGCGTCCGGGTGATCCCATAAGGCTCTTCTCCTCGGTGCCTGAATTGAATCATTCTGTTTGAGCTGTCATTGCTCAGAATAATTGTGAGGATCTGCATGTATGGAAATTGGACCATTGAATCCTTTCGGACTCCCCGATTTGGACCTCCAGTTCTCAATGACCAGAAGAGTCGCAGGGCTCCATCGCCAGCGACGGGTCGAGTTGCGGAGGACTCGCATTTCGGCCCGGGATCACTGCGAGAGCTACGCGCGGATCCCATTCCCGAGGGGGAATATAATGTTTTTTTCTTTACTCTAACCGGTGGGAACATACTATCTTTCGGGGGAAAAATTCAATGATTTTCTGTTGAATGGTCAGTGTTCAGTGGGCAAGGAGCAGTGGGCCGTGGGCAGGGAGAGGAAGCGGATAGGTATCAAAGACAATTCGCAGGGGCGCTCCGACTCGCAGACGCGCCCCTTTTCAGACTACTTGGTTACCTTCAGGAGTTCCACGTCAAAGTCCAAGGTGGAATTGGGAGGGATCAACCCGCCGCCGACGGCGCGGGAACCGTAAGCAAGGTCAGGGGGGATGATCAATTCCCGTTTGCCACCCACCTTCATTCCCTGAACGCCTTCGTCCCATCCCTTGATGACCTGTCCAGCCCCCAATTTGAAACTGAACGGCTTGCCTGCATCCACGGAGCTGTCAAATTTTTTAGTTCGCTTTCCGTCTTCATAAAGCCAGCCCGTGTAATGGACTTCGACGGTTGCTCCTTTCACTGCTTCATCGCCTGCTCCCGCTTTGTGATCAATGTACTTTAGACCGGATGCTGTGGTCACCACTTTCGGATCGGCCGAAAAGTTCATGCCGGGAAGAAGCAAGCCGGCAAACGCAATAAGGGCAATCTTCTCAATCATGATTGTGGATTCTCCTTTTCAAAATAGGTACGACTAAACGCAACAGCTGGTGTTGAAGGGGGGGATAGTAACACAGGAGGGCATTGCAAATCTGATTTTTCCGAAAAGACGAGGAGTGTCAGTTTGAAGCGGTCTTGCGGTCCTTGCTATGGCCAGCCCTTGGGAGCAAGGCTGGTCCGGCGGTCACACACGGGGCTGAAGCTCCAACCTCGTAAGACGTCCTGGAGATAAAGGGAGCCCTACTTGGGATAGAGCTCCCCCCTTGACACTCCCAGCCACAATTCAAAAGTCCGCAATCCGAAACCGCCCATCCGCAATCAGAAATTGGACCTATTTCTCGACCTTGTACGCCGGCCGCTTGGGCTTCGGGGGCTCCTTTGAAAGGGCGTCCTTGACCCATTCGATCGCTTTTTCGAGTTGAGGATCGTGGCCCTGGACGACGAAGTCGGGACGGTTGTCGAGATCAATGTCAGGATCGACACCATGATTTTCGACATCCCAATGACCGCCGTTATCAGGGGACCACAGGCCGAACTCGGGTGCAGTCACAGATCCGCCGTCGAGCATCGGGATGTTCCGGGAAATCCCGACAAGTCCACCCCAGGTCCGCTCTCCGATGATGGGACCGATTTTATAGCGGCGGAAATAATAGGGGAAAGCATCCCCCCCGGAGCCGGAAAAGCCATTGGCCAGAATGACCTTTGGCCCGTAAATGGCCGCGCCGGGGGTAAGAAAATCCGCCCCTTCTCGAGGCGCCCACAGCGAAAGCAACTTGCGATTCAAGCGCTCCACGAAAAAGTCCGGAATGAACCCGCCGGAGTTGAACCGTTCGTCGACGATCAGTCCATCTTTGCCGATTTCCGCGTAGTACGCCTTGCTGAATTCCTGAACTCCGGAAATGGCCGTGTCGGGCACATGCATGTAACCTACCCGGCCTCCCGTGGCCTCCGCGACCTTGCGGCGATTCCCCTCCACCCAATCGACATAGCGCAGCCCGGACTCATCCCGGACGGGGTGTACCGTCACCTCGCGGGCCCCCTCTTCGCTGGGCTTGCCATTGACTTTCAGGATGACCTGCCGGTCGGCCAAATCCTCGAAGTCGCTGTAGGGATCGACCGACGTATGCAGGACCTTGCCATTGACCGCAATGAGATATTCGCCCTCCTTCACATTGACGCCGGGCTCGGTGAGAGGGGAGCGGAGGCTGGTGTCCCAGTTTTCTCCCCGGTAGATCTTTTTGAAACGATAGAAACCCTGGTTGGGTTCAAAATCCGCACCCAGCAGGCCGACGCTAACCCGGTGGATATCGGGGGTTTCCCCGCCGCCCACATAGGCGTGAGAGGTGCTCAACTCGGCAATCATCTCGCCGATCAAGTAGTTCAGATCGGTGCGGTCTGCCACGAACGGGAGCAATTGCCCGTACCGTTCCTTCATTTTGGGCCAATCGAGCCCATGCATGTTCGGGTCATAGTAAAAATCGCGCTCGATGCGCCACGCTTCCTCGAACATTTGATTCCACTCGGCGCGCGGATCGATCTTGACCTCGAGCTCCGCGAGATTGAGTTTGCCATCCCCCACTTTCTTTCCAGGAGTGCTTTCGACGATTCCGAGGGTCTGCTGGCTCCGATAAAGGACCTTGTCGCCCTCTTTGGAAATGTCGTATGCACCAATGCCCGAAATAATCACCGCGTCTTCGCGTTTCTTGAGATCATAAACATGCAAAGTGCCCTGCGGCGGCGCCCCCGGAGGAAGGGCCCCGGCTCCGGTCACAGGGAATGAGAGATAGAAGAGTTTTTCCTTGGCGGCGCTCAGTCCGAAGTACGTCCCTGCGGGGACCGGGACGTTCACGATGCGGTTTCCGATGCCCTCGAGATCGATGGCCACATCGGGGACCTTCTTTTCGTCCTTCTTGGCTTCCTTACCCTCGGGTTTCTGTCCCTGATCGCCGGCCGCCGGTTTCTCCGCACTCCCCTTACTTTCATCGCCGGGTTTCTTCTCGGGGTTGCCGTCCTTTTTCTCGTCTTTCTTTTCATCCTTCTTTTCCGCGCCCTTCTCTTCGTCACTCTCGGGGGCAAACGGCGAAACGGCATCTGCCTTCAGCGTGATGGCGTAAAGGCCGCGGGTGTTGTTGAAAGCGGGATTCAATTCAAAATCACTGAACGAAGGATGGAAATTCCGGCTGGAAACAAAAAAGAGAAACTTTCCCGACGGGTCGAAGATGGGCTCGGAATCGGCCCAGAATCCATCGGTGGCCGGAGAGATTTTCTTCTGGTCCAGCGAATAGAGTTGGATCGCGCCGAAACGATTGGCGCCCGCACGGCTATAGGTGAGCCACTTGCTGTCGGGGGACCAGGAATAATCGCCAATCCGGCCGTACATGGAATGGTCCACCTCGACGGGCTTCTTCTCGTCGACAGTTACATACCAGAGACGCAGTTTCTTATCGGAGAAAGCGATTTTCTTGCTATCGGGCGACCACAAGGGCCGGAAGCGATAAACACCGCCATCGTGTGTAATGCGCGTCTCCTCTCCCTTGCCATCCTGCGACCGGATATAAAGCTCATATTCCCCGGTCTGATCCGACAGGTAGGCAATCCACTTGCCGTCGGGAGACCAGGCAGGGTCCAGGTGGTGGATCGCGGTCGTGTTGGTGATGTCGCGGATATCGCCCTTCTTCGCCGGGACGGTGAAGATTTCTCCCCGCGCTTCAAGCAGCGCGCGCTGGCCGGAAGGAGAGAGACTGATGGACCTCATGAGGCGCTCGACCCTTTTGAATTCGGGCCGCGCCTGTAACATCTCGCTTGGGACTCGAACGGAAATCTTCCTGGTCTTTTCAGTTTTCAGATCCAGCACATAAAGGAATCCGCCATTTTCGTAGACGATGGCATCGGCTCCCAGCGACGGCCATTTCACGTCGTACTCTTTGTGCTCGGTGATCTGTTTGATCTCCTTGGTTTTGAGGTCGTACTTGAAGATGTTCATCGTCCGGTTGCGATCGCTGATGAAATAGATGGCATCCTTGTACCACATCGGAAATTCGTCCTCCGCCGTGGTATGAGGGACCTCCTCGTAGGTATTGTTCTTCAGGTCGTAGATGGAGACAAACTGATGCCAGCCGCCGCGGTAGCGCTTCCAGGTCCTGTTTTCCACGCCCACGCGGTTATAGGCGATCTGGTTCCCATCGGGTGAAAAGGAGGTCAGTTCGCCATAAGGGAGGGGCAGCATTTCGGGCAGCCCGCCTTCAACCGGGACCAGAAAGAGTTTGTTGTAGCGCAGGATCTCACTATAACGGGACGATCGGAAGAGGATGCGCTTGCCGTCGGGATGCCACCCCAACACCAGGTCCGCGGCGGGGTGATAGGTCAGGCGTTTGGGGATGCCCCCTTCGGCGGAAATGACAAAGACGTCGGTGTTGCCGTCGTACTGCCCGGTGAAGGCAATCCACTTCCCGTCGGGTGAGAATTTGGGATTGATTTCGAGGCCGGGATGCGAGGTCAGTCTTTCCGCCAACCCCCCCTCTCGGGGAACGGTCCACAGGTCGCCTCCATAAGTGAAAACAATCCGGGTCGCGCTGATGTCGGGATAGCGCATCAGCCGGGTCTCCGTGTCGGCCGCCATGAGGATTCCGGAAAGGAACAACAGGGCAAGACACATCAAGGTCGTCAAGACGAGCTTCTTAGTGAACATGATTCTCTCCGTTCAGGTCCAGTGGGGTTAAGTCCAGATTGCTACAACTCGTTACGTTTTTGAGGATAGCCGGGTTTCAGAAATGATGCAGATTGGGAGCGGTCCGCCCCGGGTCAATTGACTTGGGTGATCCAAAGCTGTTGACCATACACCCACCCCGGCCTGGATTTCAATGGGATTTTGCCGTGTGAATAGGGCAAGAAGACGGGAAAGTACTATGGGCTAGTGCCATCCCTACTGTAAAATGTGTTGCGCTCGTGATCTGCCCGCCGACCGGGGTGCAGCGTCCCGCAAGTGGTCTGGGGCCGGCATTCCAGCAGCTTGTCCTTTAGGGGTAGACCGGCGAACGACTCCCGCTCAAATGTTGTCCCTGGCAAGTTTGACTGAACGTTCTAAGGAAGGCTGAAATGACTGGGACGAACAAGTTCTTTAAAGACTTGATGGATAACCTGTATGACGGGGTCTATTTCGTCGACAGCGGGAGAAAGATCACCTACTGGAACCGGGGAGCGGAGCGCATTACGGGTTATTCGAAGGCGGAAGTGGTGGGCGGCCGGTGCGCGGACAACATGCTCCGGCATGTCGATGACGCCGGCAATTTGCTCTGTCTTGCGGGATGCCCGCTGGCAAAGACCATCCAGGATGGGGAGGTCCGGGAGGCGGAAATTTACCTTCACCATAAGATGGGCCACCGCATCCCGGTCCAGGTCCGCGTGACCCCACTCCGCGATGAGGACGGGAAAATCGTGGGGGCCATCGAAGTCTTCAGCGAGAATTCCTCCCGGGTCTCCGCCAATCAACGCATTTTAGAGCTGGAAAAGGTGGCGTTCCTCGATCCACTGACCGGCGTCGGCAACCGGCGTTACACGGAAATGATCCTGGAAGGGCGCTTGAATGAACTGCACCGGTATGGGTGGCCCTTCGCGGTGCTCTTCTTCGACATCGACAACTTCAAACAAGTCAACGATACCCACGGTCACGACGTGGGGGACCAGGTTCTGAAAGTCGTCTCCCGGACCCTTTTGGCCAACCTGCGTTCCTTTGATTTTATCGGCCGTTGGGGCGGGGAGGAATTCTTTGGCATTGTGGTGAATGTGGACGAGGAGCAACTTCTCCAGATCGCCAACAAATTTCGCTTCCTGGTGGAACACTCGAGTATCCCGATTGGGAAGAAAACGCTTCGAGTGACCGTATCCATCGGCGCGACGTTGGCGCGCCGGGAAGATACCCTGGTCACCCTGGTGAAGCGTGCCGATGAGCTTCTGTATAAAAGCAAAACGGCAGGTAGAAACAGAATTTCTATATAAGTAATTAATTCAAAGTGAACTAAGGATAGGCAGGATGTTCAGGATGATTTTAGGCTTTAGCCGCGAGCACAATCATGTCTATCCTGGGCATCGTCTGCCGGTCTCGTACCAGGCCCGTATAAACGGTAGTACTCCAGTTTGGGATGGCCAAAATTTCTCAGAAGCCCGACCTTCCTGCTGGTTGCTTTCAAATAGTTAATCACCTGAGCTTGATGTTCTGGCAGGAGTGCCTTCACCGCTTTCAATTCCACAATCACCTTGTCCTCAACCAGCAGATCGGCGTAGTACTCTCCGACACAGTGGCCCCGAAAGATGACCTTCAGCGGAACCTGCACCTGTACATCCAGTCCTGTGTCTCGAAGCGCAATAGTCAACGCCTTCTCATAGACGCCTTCAAGAAAGCCAGCCCCCAACTCATTTATTACCTCGAAAGACGCCGCCAAAATCTTACCTGTGATCTCTTCATATAATAGAGACATGGCATGGATGATCCAATGGAGGCGGGGGTAGTTAAGGTTCGTTCAAATTCTATTCCGATTCTAAATCCTGTCAACCCTGTCGATCCTTGTTAAAGAGTTTCTTGTATTTCACTTCTTAAAGACCGCTTTGGGAATCATGGCATGCACACCCTTATTGCCGTCCACGAGCTGGGTGATACTCAGGTCGGCCGCAGTACTGGTGAGCATGTAGGCCTCGTCGCGCGTGAGGTGTTTTTCGCTGACCAGGAAGTCAATCATTTCCCGCACTGCCATCTTTGTTGCCTCGTTCAAGTCTTCGTGGAGCCCCATGGTAATAAAATGAGTGGGCGTCTCGGCGCGAGGCCAAAGCAAATGGAGATCCTTGCGGACGATCAGTTGAAATCTTCCGACCAGCGAAGTCTCCAGCGCAGTGATATCCACCTCGCCGTTCCCCTGGGCCGCATGCCCGTCTCCCGCCAGGAAGAGGGCTCCGCGCGCGTGGACGGGGATGAAGAGGGTTGTTCCGGCGACCAGTTCCTTATTGTCGAGGTTGCCGGCATGAATCCACGGTGGGGCACTGCTGATTCGGCCCGAAACCTCGGGAGGGGCCACTCCGATGCTGCCGAAGAAAGGCCGCAGAGGGATCTCAATCCCATCGGCAAAGCGAGCAACTATCCGTTGTTCATCGAGCGGGATGATTCTCATGCGGGCGTACGGAAAATCCTCAGGCAAAAAACCGCTGCCGGGCCTGAATCCGTTGTACGCATACGGGATGGCCAGTTTGATCGAGAGAATGCGGATCTCTAACACATCTCCGGGCTCAGCATCTTCAACATAGACCGGCCCCGTCAAGATGTGGCCACCCGGTCCCTTGTTGGTGACCACCTTGAAAATCTCACGCAACGCAGGCTCGACCTTGGCGGGATCAAGGCCCGCCCCTTCGAGTCGCGCCGGACTTGAGGTAATCAAAGTTTGGACCTCGACCGTGTCCCCCGATTTGACACGGAGGACCGGGGGGGTACTGGCATCGTAATACCCCCAGGCCACAGTCTTGGGAGTGGCCTTTAGGGTGTATTCTTTGCCACTGGGGCCGCCTGGATTTTGACCTGTCTGGGCGAAACCCCCAGCGGTGATCATGAACACACACAGCAATAGGATGGAGCGTCGTTTCATTCGTGCGCCCTTTCCGACCTCTGACTTCCGGCCTCTGACTTCGTTCCTTTACTCCGGCCAGTCCCCTAACATCTTGCGGATCGCCACAATCTGTCCGGTGTGATACGCATTGTGATCTGCGGCGAGGAGGACTTGACGGAGATATGTGCGTCCCTCCCCGTGGGGAATTTCTGCGGTCAGATCCGTACGAGGATTCTTGACCAGGTTCATGAGTTCCCTGAGGTCCGCAAAGAATTTCTTTACGGAGGCGGACCACATGGTTTCGGTGAGACGTTTCCCGCTATCCGGCCAATAGCCCTCGGGCCACGCGGGAGATTTCCACTTGGCATCCAGGGTATAGCGCAGGATATCCTCCTGGGCGATGCGCATATGTTCAAATTGTTCCCAGACCGAGCGGACCTTCGATTGTGGCCGGAGGTTTCGGTTCTTGGCCTTCATTCCGGCCAGCGCCTTCTTGACCGTGACATACGCTTGCCCGCCCTCGAGTAAGGCGATGATGTTCTTACGCAACACAGAGTCTTGCATGGAGTCCTCCTCTCCCTAAGTAATTCCTGTTGATACTATTAAAGCTGTTTCTCTGCGTCTTGGCGCATCTGCGGTGAAAGCTCCGTGTCATCGAACGCTGACAAACCGTCCGCTGGCGGTCTCGCGCAGGTGTTCGATTTCTTCATGGCGCGTCACCGAGAGAGGGACCGTCTGCTTGATTTCCTCGAGGAGCAGGGAGGTATCGAGCGGGCGTTTCTGGCTCAGGCATCGATAAATGGCCGCGACGACGATCTGCTCGATCTCAGCCCCGCTGAATCCCTCGGTCGCATCGAGAAGCGGGGTCAAATCAAAACGGGCGGAGTCTTGCTTACGTGCCGCGAGATGGATTTTGAAGATCGCGTCCCGCTCTTCCCGGTTCGGAAGATCGACGAAAAAGATTTCGTCAAATCGACCCTTGCGCAGAAGTTCCGGCGGAAGGACCGAGAGGTCATTGGCGGTGGCCACCACAAAGACCTCCTCCCTTTTTTCCTGGAGCCAGGTCAAGAACTCGCCAAACAGACGCCGGCTGAGCCCCCCATCCGCCTCCCCACTCCCGGCCGTTGTGGCGATGCTCTTCTCGATTTCATCAATCCAGAAGACGACCGGCGCCATGGATTCCGCCATGGTGATCGCCTTGCGGAAGTTTTTTTCCGACTCCCCAATGTACTTATCGAAGAGGCTGCCGGCATCAAGCTTCAGGAGGGGCAATTTCCACTCCCGGGCGATCACCTTGGCGGCCAGGGATTTGCCGCATCCGGGAACCCCGACAATCAAAATGCCTTTGGGGGCGCTGAGGTTCATGGCGCGCGCCTCCGGAGTAAAGCCGACCCGGGCGCGGGCCAGCCATCCTTTCAGGTTGGCGAATCCGCCCAGCTCATACCGGTTGCCCTTCTCCGGGTAATACTCGAGGAGGCCGCCTTCCCGAATCAACTGCACCTTCCGCTCCAGGATTTCCGGGATGGCCTCGGCCGTGAGCTTTCGATCCTTGACCATGGCGTAAGTGACGGCCTGCCGGGCCTGATTCGAAGTCAGGCCGTGCAGGGCGTTGAAGAGGGCATCACAATCCGCCGGCCCCAGCTGCGACACGCCAAAGGAATCGCCGCCGAGCGACTGCAAAACATTATTCACCACTCCCTCCAGTTCCTCCCGGTCCGGGAGCTGGAGTTTGTAACGGACCGCCGTAGCCTCGATCTCGCTCGGCAGAGAAACGGTCTCGCCGCTCAGAACGACCGTGGAACGTGTTTGAATGAAGTAATCGGCCAGTTCCCGAAACTGACGCGCCACCGCGGGGTCGCTGAGATGGGTTGAAAAATCCTTCAAGAGGAAAACAGCCTTCAAGCGCAGTCCGGCGATATGTTGAAGAAGCGCGAGGGGATTGGCAGTTATTCGATTGAGGGCGTTCGGCTCCTCTGCACGAGTCAATCCCCGCGTCATCGACCATTCAAAAAGGGTCATTCGGAGTTGACCCGCCACGGCGTAAAGGAGCGAGCGGGCACGTTCCTCCTCCACCGTCTCAATCACAATCACCGGATGGAATGACAGAACTAACGCTTTGACGTCGCCGACGCTCGTGTTCTGACTCACCGGACTGGTCTCCTGCAACATGCCCCATCATGGCAAGAGACAAAAAAGTTGTCGAGTATTTTTTCTACACCGCGTGGCCGTCATTACTTCTGATCAGTGGAACACCCTAAATGGAGATTTCGTTCGGGTCATTCCTCCTGCTGGCCTCTGGGTCCTTTCCAGACCCCCGAAACCCTCCACCCATCGAGGAGGGATTTATTCGTTGACAATTCGGAGATTAGCTTCAGAATGGGGACACCATCCAAGCAAGAAGCTGTTTTCCGCTGCAGCGGGGTTTTGGGTTTGCCCGAGCTGCCTGGACCTTTAATCCGGCCATTCGATGTGTGCCGAATCGAAGACTCCGGTAAAGATCCAAAGGATTCAGATCATAGACTCATAACCAGTAAATTTGGCCTCATACAAAAGCGAGGCGGCCACTGACAACACAGGTCGGTGGTTTCGGTACCACTCTGAGTCTTTGCAGGATCAACCTTGAACAACCCTCAAGAGGGTAAGGAGACAGGCATGAAAATTAAGCGCATCGTCATTGCTGCCGTGATGGCGTCACTGATCTTACTTTGCATTTCGGTGTACGCTCAAATGAGTCGTCCCTACCGGAACGGCTCAGTGTGGAACATTGCTTTCATCCGGGTGAAACCCGGTATGAATGCGGCTTACCTGAATTACCTCGCTTCTGGGTGGAAGAAGGAACAGGAGGCCTTGAAGAAAGACGGACTGATCCTTTCGTATAAGGTGATGGCGACCGAGGGGCATAGCGGGGGGGATTGGAACCTGCTGCTCATGACTGAATACAAGGATCTGGCGACCATGGAGGCCAATGAGCCGAAGGCCGATGCCATGGCTCAGCGCGTGGTCGGTGATGACCAGAAGCAGATGCAAGGTTATAAAGACCGGGCCGATATGCGTGAAGTCCTGGGAGAAAGACTCGCCCGCGAGATTGTCCTGGAACCGCGGCCCCAGTGATTCCTGCGTGGTGACGATGATGATCGCCTATGCGCTGTGGGCGTCGATCCGATGGAAGAAGGAACCCGCTGCGATCCTCCCGGTATACCTCCTGGGTCTGTTTGTGCAATGTCTTTACTTTGGTGAGGAATATCTGACCGGTTTTCAGCGGGGGTTTCCCGCTCTGTTTGGATACCAGTGGAGCGACCGGCAATTTGTAGCATTCAATCTGGTTTGGCTTTCGATCTTCGTCCTAGCTGCCCTCGGGGTTTTGATTGAAATCCGACTTGCCTACCTCTTTGTCTTCTTCTTCGCCCTCATTGGGGGGATTGGAAACGGGATCGGCCATCTTGCGATCTGTATCATTCAGCAAAGGTACTTTTCGGGTTCCTGGACGGCACCCATCTGTCTTATTGTAGGGATCACGCTACTGGTGAGATTCCTCCGCAGATAGGTTTTCCGATGAACCGATGTCCATGAGAAAGTTCCCAATTCTGAGGTAATATACGGCGGAAACCGGTGTTGAGGACCTGGGATGCAAGGCGTCGACTCTCTGCCGTTGGGTTGATGCTACTTTGATGTCTTTGTGGTACGGCTCCACAGGTGCAAGAGCAAGAGTGCTCCAATAAATTCAGTTCATCAGGGATCGACTGCAATTCCTCGAACGACCTTGTCAGGTGGAACCGTGGTTCTGTTCAAAACTGCTCTCTTTACTGTTTTCGTCCCGGGGACAGTGACGATTCTGGTGCCCTACTACCTGCTTTCCTCGAGGGGCCATGGTCCGCCCCTGGTCCTGGGCGTTTGGCACTACTTTGGAGTTCTACCCACTATCGGCGGAGCGCTGGTCTATCTTCGATGTGCCTGGGACTTTGCCACCGGGGGCCGGGGTACTCCGGCGCCCATCGATCCACCCATGGAACTGGTTGTCCGGGGCCTCTATCGATATATGCGCAATCCGATGTACGTCGGCGTGGCGCTCGTCATCCTGGGAGAAGCCGTTTTTTTCGGGGCACGCATTTTATTTGAATACGCCGTCACTGCAATTATTTTCTTTCACTTGTTCGTGTTGCTTTACGAGGAGCCGATTTTGAGGCGAAAATTCGGCGAGTCCTATGATCGCTATTGCCGTTCCGTGCCACGATGGATTCCACGGAGGAGAGGATACGTCAACGCCCGGGATCACTCCGGCCAGTGATTACTCTTCGTGCCAGGTTTACTTACTCCGGTCGAGCCGACGGAGTCTTTGGGAGGTTTAAAGGTCCCCAAGATGAATACAATGGAGAACAAAGTGCGCGGACGCGTTGTTGACAAAGTGGCCCTGGTTACGGGCGGGGCATCCGGAATCGGTCAGGCTGTGGCGGTCCTGCTTGCGGAGGAAGGGGCCAAGGTGGTTGTCGCCGACCTCGATGAGTCGGGGGCGACTCAAACGGTGGAGGCGATTACGGCTGCGGGTGGAATGGCGCTGGCCCGCCGCCTCGACGTGACTTTGGAAGTGGAGTGGCATCGCACCATTCAATTTCTGGAGCAGGCATGGGGACCCCTGGAGGTCCTTGTTCAAAGCGCCGGCATTTCATCGGCCATGGCGATCACGGAGATGACGCTCAAGGAGTGGCGTCATGTTATGGCCGTCAATCTGGACGGCATCTTTCTGGGAACCTGCGCCGGTATCAAATCGATGCAGCAGAACCGGCGCGGCAGCATCATCAACCTGGCCTCAGCCTCCGGGATCAAGGCCGCACCCGGCGCGAGCGCTTACTGCGCCAGCAAAGCGGGTGTCATCCATTTTTCAAAGACGGCCGCCCTCGAATGCATCCAAAGAGGCGACAACATCCGGATTAATTCGGTTTCTCCCGGTGGAGTCCGGACGCCGATGTGGAGCAAGATGCCGAACTGGTCGGAAGTCGCGCGTTCCGAAGCGTGGAACGCACCCATCGACGCCGTGCCGCTGAAACGCTTTGCCGCGCCCGAGGAGATCGCGCAGGCAATCCTCTTCCTCGCCTCCGATGAGTCGTCGTATATCACCGGGACCGATTTGGTGGTTGATGGCGGGTACACAGCCTGACAAGGTGTCCGGCACCGGCTAATTCATTGCCTGCTCGTTCGATTCAACACCCCGCACCTGCGATCTTTGCATAATCATCCAGCCTTCGTGCGTTTGATGACGGAGGTAAGTCGCGAATTGAAGGGTTATCGTCGTGAGTTTGGAAATCAACCGGGTTGAATTGAGAAAGGCGAATGTGATCTGCTAGTCCAGGATTTGAAGAGGGTGCGCGAGATTGGATGCGGAAAGCTCGTTCTTCAAAGAGAGAGGCAGGGAATGGAGCAATCATCACAGGGGATCCGGATCGTAGCAATCAGCGGGAGCGTCCGCCCAGGGAACTACACGAACATGGCAGTTGCGCTGATCGTGGATGAGTTCAAAAAACATCCGCAAATCGATTTGAAAGTCATCGATCCGGCCCTGTTGAACCTACCCTTTCCAGGAATGGATCCCGGATCCGAGGCGACGAAGGAATTACAGGAGATGGTCCGGAATGCAACCGGCATCATTTTGGCCACACCGGAGTATCATGGAAGCTTCAGCAGCGTCATGAAACTGGTGATCGAAAACCTCGGGTTTCCCTCCGTCCTGGCAGGAAAGCCTGTCACCCTTTTGGGTGTGGCGGCGGGATCGATCGGGGCGATCAAGTCCTTGGAGATGCTGCGCAGCGTGTGTTCCCACATTGGTGCCTTCGTGCTTCCCCTGTCGATCTCCGTCGCCAACGTGCAGAAGGTGTTCGACAAGGATGGTCATTGCCTCGACCCCTCGGTTGAAAAGATGGTGCGCAGCGTCGCCACCCATCTGATCAATTACATTCAAAAGAATATCTGCCCGGCGATTGAGCTGGAGCGGATCCTGCGGGTGGGACCTTCGTAGAAAGGCTGGTGGGTGTGTTGAAACGGCATTCCGAGTGGGCTGTGCTTCTAGGCCCCGAGGGCCTCAAGAGTGTAGATAGGATGAGAAGGCCAATCTCCGCGGAGTACCGGTACAATGGTCTCCAAGGAAAAAAATCAACCCGGGCTTAAAAGCCCAGAGAGAGGAGATTGGCCATGACGGATTATAACAAAGCGGGACGGGTGAT
>JAIQFV010000032.1 GCA_020073085.1 Terriglobia bacterium
ATCACCCGTCCCGCTTTGTTATAATCCGTCATGGCCAATCTCCTCTCTCTGGGCTTTTAAGCCCGGGTTGATTTTTTTCCTTGGAGACCATTGTACCGGTACTCCGCGGAGATTGGCCTTCTCATCCTATCTACACTCTCTTGGCCCTCCGGGCCTCCTAATAATGAATTTGCTTGCCCTTGCCCGCACAGATTCTGTTGATTATCGTCCAATTTCACGAGTGCATTGGAGCGCAATTCACCCCGAATAAACGAGCCTCGTGGCTAGCCAGAATAGAATTCAACCCTTCAAAGGGCGTGTGGACCCGCTCCTAAAAACTGAACGGGAGGAATTTCCTTATTGGGAACCAGAATACGGGTGGCGAGCCGGACCAGCGTCATCAGCTTCTCCTGTTCATCCGCGATCCGCTTGGCGCGCTCGATGGCATCATCGAAATCCACATTGGCATACCCGGCCACGGCCCTGGAATAACGTCGTGAAAGTTGCTGGGTCTTGTTCTGGTTGGCGGTTCGTTCCTCTTCCGTGCTCACCGCTGCTTTGAGTTCCTGGAACGCCTGGTCATAACTCTCGAATGAAGTGCTGTAATAGCGCTGGGAGAGTCCCCGATCCAAACGGGCGGCGCTCTCGGCGAGCATCGTAAACAGAACGGCACGATCCTCTGACGCCTTTATTCTTTCTGCCAGCGTGGCGGCCTCGGAGAGCACGCTACGTGCTTTTTCCTTGTCGCCGGCTGCATAACCGCCGGCAATCGCGGCCAAGACCATTGCTTTTTGCTTCTCGTCGGCGATGTATTTCACGGCATCCTGCGCCTTGGCCGGGTTCGACTGCGCCAGGTTCAGGGCTGCGACACTGGCCATTCCACCACGACGTGCTTCCGGGACTTTTTCCAAGTCGAGGTTTTCCCACATTCTTTTCTCCAGCATCTCCGGGCGATTAGTCAGGTCAAAGTCCGGATTCATGAGCGTGGTGGCGCTGAACATGCCGCCTGAATCCTTGTCTATCTTTTCGACGAACGGCAGAACCTCCCCATCAAGCGCCGCGGCGTGCTGCGGGTCCAGTTTGCGAAGGAGGGGCAGGAGGATGGCTTTGACCAGCGTCCCGAAAGAAAAGTCCGTCGGGGCTCGCACTCCTCCCCTTCCTTCCGACGCTTTCTTGAGATTCTCTTCCATCTGGGGAATCTTTTGCAGCGTGATATCGATGGCCTGTAAAGTGAGGCTTCGATTCAAATCGGCAAGGACTCGAATCACCATGGGAAACATAATCATCTGTCCCACAGTAGGCGATGAGACGGAGAACTGCTGCAGGAGT
Source organism: Terriglobia bacterium (assembly GCA_020073085.1). NCBI lineage: Bacteria > Pseudomonadati > Acidobacteriota > Terriglobia > Terriglobia bacterium. Next base: position 1,309 of record JAIQFV010000032.1, read on the forward strand.
TCATTGAACAGGACTTCAGCCTTGTCGGGTGATTCCTTTTTCAGCTTGCCAGCCAGAGGAAGAATGGCCTCATAGGGAAAGTCACGATCCCTGAGCGTTGGGAGGACAAGGATCATGGCCTGGGAAAGATCTTTCTCCGCCAGTTTCATCGCCACTTGCTGGATGGCTCGCGCGCGGAAGTTCCGGGAGCCCCGTTCGAAGATCGACATCATGTTTGATTCTTCGCTCTCGGGAAGCGAATCGACCCTGGCCGCCAAATCCATGGCCGCCTGCACATCGATGTCCGCCAGTTCCACTGCCAGCCGGCTCTGCAGAGAGGCCCGGGTCAGTCCTTCTTCAGTGATGGGCATCTCTTGAGTCGCTTCAAACGCGGTCCGGTAAATCGCTGCAGCTCTCTGCTTGTCCACCTGTGCCATTGTGCTTGCAATCTGAGCCATTGCTTCTACTTTCACGTCCGGCTTCGCACTTAGTGCCAACTGGTAGGCTTGATCGAGAATGAGCCTCGCTTTTTCATTGCTGGTCTTTTCCCGGGGGCTTTTCTTCTCCGTCAAGGAGGCCTCACCCTGCTTGGATTGAACAGACTTGGAAGGGGTACTCGATTTTTGAACCGCAGGGGGATTCTGGCCGGTCGATGATTTTTCAGGGCGCCGCGACTCCTGTGCCAGGGTCGCGCTGAAGAGGCCGCCCATCAATGCGGGCAAAGCAAGTATTTGAACCAGAGATTTTCGGGAATTCATGTCAACGCCTCCGGATTCCTGCAATGAGTCAATTCATCGTTTCGAACTGAAGGGGTTCGCCGACGGGGGGCAATTCATTCTACGCAGGGCGGCCCGGGATGGTTTCAAATCCCCTTGTCAGTTCTTTGCATCAAGAAGAACAATCATGCCCTGTACATCTTCACCCTGGAGCTTGCGTGCGAGCTGATTGATTTTTGCCAGTGAGGGCTCGGCGCCCACGCGGACGCGATATAGGGTGCCGCTTCCCGAATCGTATGGAGTTACGGTCACGTGCCCATACCGCTTTTCAAGACGGCGCCGCAGATCGTCCGCATTTTTCCTGATCGAAAAGGCTCCCACCTGGACCGCATACACTCCCGCCTCGTTCTCCGGTATCGTCAGAATTTCCAGGCGGACCCGCGCGACTCCTGGCCCAACCAAACCCAGCCGTTTCCCCGCCTCCTCAGAAAGATCGATGATTCGGCCTGCCACGAAGGGTCCGCGATCATTGATGCGGACATCCACGGACTTGTCGTTCTCCAGGTTGTGGACCCGAACCCGCGTTTGGAAGGGCAAGGTGCGGTGGGCCGCCGTCATGGCATGCTTGTCAAAAATCTCGCCGCTGGCTGTCGGCCGACCGTGGTGAGGGTCGCCATAATACGAGGCCAGCCCCTCCAGTTCGCCCGGCGACACCTCTCCGCCCGAAGGTGGGGTCGGCGGGACCGGAGGGGCCACGGGCTTTCGTTTCTTCCCGCAGCCGCCAGTCAGGGCGAGCGTGAGAAGGAGACCCCAACACATGACGATTCTTAATGGAGTGGCGGGGCGGTTGGAGACTTGCATAACACATCTTTCTCTTGAAGGCGCTCCGCGAGGACAAAAGCGCCCTGCAGTCGGAAGGAACCCGTTACTTCTTCCCCTGCTCGCGGTCCATATTCTCAGCCAGTTTTTCCAACTGTTTTGAGGCGTACCTTAGAAACTTGCTGGTGTCTTTACGGGCGGAAGGAATCGCCTTGGTTTCCAGATATTCGACGATCTTCCGAACTTCCTCATCCAGCTTTTTCCCCGCCTGCTCGAAATCCATAATCGCCCCCGTTTGAGAATGACCTTTCCTGTGAATCCGGAATCCCGAAGATAGACAGATTATATAGAGTGGAGCGGGGCAATACCAGCGGTGTCGATGTAGAATGTCGAGAGGGCGTGGGGTGGAATGAAAATCAATCGGGGAGGACGGGGAGACGTTTTAATTCTTCTTCGGCGGAGGTGCGTTCCTCCAACTCCACATCCTGTCGGATGCGGCCGTCTTTAAAGATGACGTTGCGCTTGGTGTATCGTGCGATGTCGTGCTCGTGGGTGACCAGGACGATCGTGATGTTGTAACGGTCGTTCAACTTCTGAAAGATATCCATGACCTCGACCGAGGTGCGGCTGTCGAGGTTGCCGGTAGGCTCGTCGGCAAGAATAATAGACGGTGTATTGACCAGGGCCCGGGCGATGGCGACGCGCTGCTGCTGTCCACCGGAGAGCTGGTTGGGCAAGTGATATTCCCGGCCTTCCAGTCCCACGTCGCGCAGAGCCTGCAAGGAACGCTCCCGGCGTTCCTTCCCGTCGAGACCGGCGTAAAGCAGGGGCAATTCCACGTTATCGAGCGCCGTGGTGCGCGAGAGCAGGTTGAACCCCTGGAAGACGAACCCGATCTTCTTGTTGCGAATGTCAGCCAACTCATCCTTGGTGAGGGTGGAGGCATCCACCGTTTCAAGATAATACTTTCCCTCGGAGGGGCGATCCAGGCATCCCACAATGTTCATGAAGGTGGATTTGCCTGAGCCGGAGGCTCCCATCACGGCCACAAATTCTCCTCGATGCACTTCGATGGACACTCCCCGGAGGGCATGGACCTTGACTTCCCCGAGGTCGTACACCTTATGCAGGTTCTCAATCTTGATGATGGTATTATTTTCGCCTGTCACTCTGTCTTCCTGCCATGAATTTGCATTTCGCGGAAGGGGCGGCACGATCAGGAAAGCTCCGCCGGTGCCGCACGCCCGTTCTGCCGAAAGAATCTTATCTAAACCCGCCCGGACGCGGGTTCGAACCCGGAGCTCCCGGCGGTCGCTGTTGACCGGCGCGGGCCGTACCTGAAACCTGCTGGGCCACCACCACACGGTCACCTTCCTGGAGCGGTCCTTCAACCAGTTCCGTGAAAATGCCGTCGGTGATCCCCAGCTTGACCGTCACGGGACGCAGCTTCTTTGTCTTTGAGTCAATCATCCAAACCTTTTGCTCCGCCGACATCCGTCCGCCACCGAACCGGCCCATTCCACCACCACCACCAGCACCCTGGCCCTGGCCACGGCTGCGTTGCGATGCACCCTGCTGCTGTCCTCCGCCTTGTTGCCCCCCACCCTGCTGGCCTCCAGCCTGTTGTCCCCCACCCTGGGTGGGCCGAACCGTTCCTGCTGCGGCCTTCTTTTCTTCTTCCGTCTGAGGAGGAATGAATCGGACTGCGGCGTTGGGGACCTTCAAAACGTTTTCTCGTGAAGCCACTTGGATGGTCACATTGGCCGTCATACCCGGTTTCAATTTCATCTCCGGGTTCTCCACCAGGATCACCGCCGTATAGGTAACCACATTCGAAATCGTGGTCGGATTCAAACGGATCTGGGCGATGCGCCCGCGGAAGATTTCACCCGGATAGGCGTCCACCGTGAAGATTGAACTGCTGCTTTCATGGATGCGGCCCACGTCGGCTTCATCGATGTTTGCAAACACCTGCATTTTGGTGAGATCGTTGGCAATGGTGAAGAGGGTCGGCGTCTGGAAGCTCGCGGCCACGGTCTGTCCCACATCGATGGCCCGGTTCACCACGATGCCGTCAATCGGAGCGTAGATCTTGGTGTGATCAAGATTCACCTTGGCTGTGGAGAGATTCGCGTTTGCCTGTGCCACTCTGGCTTGAGAGGAAACCAGTTGGGCCCTTGCGGACTCGAGCTGTGCTTCGGCAGCCCGTTGTGACGCGACGGCAGACTCGTAATTGATCTTGGCGACGTCCAGGTCGCTTTGGGGAATCAGCCCGTTGTCAGACATTCCCTGGGCGCGGTCGAGCTTGATCTTCGCATCGCGCACGCCGATCTTTGCCTTTTCCAGGCCTGCCTGAAGAGTCCCGATGTTGGCTCTCTGGTTGACGACGTCGGCCTCTGAGGTTTTGACATTTGCGTTGGCCTGCTCGTAAGCCGCCTGGAAGAGGGAGGGCTCAATATCCGCCAGCAGCTGACCGTTCTTGACATGGTCGTTGAAGTCGGCGTACCACTTCGAGATGGTCCCTGAAACCTGCGTTCCGACCTGGGTCGTTGTAATGGCCGTCAACGTCCCGGTCGCGCCCACCACGGAGCGGATGTTGCCGCGCTCCACAGCTTGATCCACATACTTCGGCGCATCTTCCCTGGAATAGACGATATATCCCGCCGCCGCCACAAGCACAACCACGAGGACGAGGACGGATATGATTCGATGTTTCTTATAAAAACCGAAGATTGCCATTCAAACCCCTCCATTGCTCACTGGATCTTTTTAAATTGGCCCCGGGGATAACATTGATGAAGAACAGAAGGCAGTAATCAACTCTCCGGGTTGAAGGAAGCCTCCGAGGCCCTTAACCAAATTCGCACATTTCTAAGACGCAAAGTTTCATTCCACCGTTACACTGCTCCATTATATCCAAGACCTTAGGCCGTATCGACCGCAAAGAACATCGGGTCCCCCCGAATCCCTCCAGTGACTCCCCTGCCTTGTTGGGGGCTACGTTCTCCTGGCTGCAACGACACGAGGGATCGACTGCAAATCGTCCACAAACTGAAGATCCTGCCATTGTTGCGGATCAAAGAGTCCTTGGATGGCCTTCTGCTGTCCGGCCCCGATTTCAGCGACCAGATAACCTCCTGCCCGAAGTCGCGGCAACGAATGCCGGATCAATTTCCGATAAATCTCCATCGGATCGTCGCCTTCCGCATGCAAGGCCGACGCGGGTTCGAATTGCTTCACCTCCACCTGAAGGCTTTCGCGGTCCCGAGAGGGGACATAAGGCGGATTGGAAACGACGAAATCCAACACCCCTCCATATTTCTCAATTTCCAATGGGTCGAGCAGGTCACCCCGCTTGAATTCAATCCGCGAACTGACGCCATGGTTCTCGGCGTTACGCGCGGCGACTTGGAGCACCTCTTCCGACTGGTCGATCGCGACGATTCGGGACTGCGGAATCTCTTTGGCTAACGCGACCGCAATGCAACCCGAGCCGGTCCCGACATCGGCGATGACCGGCCGCGACGCCCGATTTAATTTCAAAACCGTTTCCACCAGGTGCTCCGTCTCGGGACGCGGGATCAGGACTTTTGGCGTAACCACAAAGTCAAGTCCCCAAAACTCCTGCCAGCCCGTGATGTACTGGGCCGGCTCACCTCGCGCGCGCCGTTCCACCCATTCGAGATATTTCTGCTCCACGCCCGCCGCTAGCTCTTTTTCAGGATGGGACATAAGAAAAACTTTATTGACCCCAAGCAGCCGCTGCATTAACACTTCCGCGTTCAAATAAGGGCTGGGGACAGAATTGAGAACCAGTTTCTCTTTGGCTGCTTTTAAAGCTTCGCCGAGAGTCATCGAACTCCTGCGGAGTTAAATTCCAAAGTCCAAATTCCAAATAAAACCCAAAGACCAAATTCCAAACAAAGCCCGACGAGGAAGTGTCTTGAGACATGAAGTTTGATCATTGGGTTTTGGAATCTATTTGGATTTTGGACTTTGGCATTTGGAATTTGCTCCTACGCTCCATCCATATTTTCTTTCAACTTCTCCGCCTGAAAGTGGGAAACCAGGGCGTCGACCACGGGCTCCAGCCGGCCATCCATGATGTTGTCCAACTGATGCAGGCTGAGTCCGATGCGATGGTCGGTCAGCCGATTCTGCGGGAAATTGTACGTCCGGATTTTTTCGCTTCGATCGCCCGTCCCCACCTGTGAGCGCCGGGCCTGGGCCATCTCCTGGCGTTGCTTCTCCTGCTCCATCTCATAGAGCCGCGAGCGGAGGACCCGCAGGCCTTTGGCGCGGTTCTTAATTTGCGACTTCTCGTCCTGACAGGAGACCACCAGGCCGGTGGGCAGGTGAGTAATGCGCACGGCGGAATAGGTCGTATTCACAGACTGGCCGCCTGGCCCCGAGGAACAGAAGGTATCGATGCGCAGGTCCTTGGGATCGATCTGGACCTCCACTTCGTCGGCCTCCGGAAGGACGGCCACGGTGATTGCAGAGGTGTGGATACGCCCGCTGGCCTCAGTCTTGGGGACGCGCTGGACGCGGTGGACGCCGCTCTCGTATTTCAACTTGCTGTACACCTTCGCTCCTTCGATCACCGCAATGATTTCTTTATATCCCCCGATGCCGGAGGCCGAGGAGGACATGATATCCACACGCCAGCCTTGAGACTCCGCGTAACGCGAATACATCCGGAATATTTCAGCTGCAAAAAGCGTGGCTTCGTCCCCGCCCGTGCCGGCGCGAATTTCCAGCAATACGTTCTTTTCGTCGTTGGGATCCTTCGGCAGCAACAGTCGTTTTAATTCCTCCGAGCACAGGGCTTCCTGGCGTTCGAGCGATTGCAACTCCTCCTGGGCCATCGCCTTCATTTCCGGATCGCCCGTCGAATCGACAAGGAGTTGCTTTGTTTCCCGCAGTCGCTTCTGGGTCTCTTTGTACTCGCGGTATTTCTCGACGATCGCGGCAAGCTCGGCATGCGCCCGGGCGGTCTTCTGGTATTTCGCGGTATCACTGAGGACTTCGGGCTGGGCCAGGGTCGCGGTCAGCTCTTCATACTTATGTTCGATCGCTTCAAGTTTTGAAAACATGGAATTGAATTCCTTGGTAGTAATCAGAAAAGGCGGAAGATTTAGAAAAGGTTCGGTTGAGCCGCCCGGATCGGAACGGCGGGTCAACCTCGACCGGGGCCGAAGGAGGAACGCTAGCCTTTAGGGGAGGAATAGGCGTGTTCGAGGGACAAGGCCTCTTCCAGGGCTCGAATGCCGATGGAGAGTTGTGCATCACTCGGAGGACGGGTGGTGATCTTCTGGAGCCACAACCCCGGGGCCGTCATCATTGCGAACAGGGAGCCGGGCTTCTTGGCGGAAAACTTGATCACTTCATAGCTCAATCCCATGATGACCGGCAACAAGAGGATTCGGAACAATAATTTGAGGCCAAAGGAATGAAACGGGATAAAGGTGTAAACCACGATGGAGACCAGCATGACCGTCAGAAGAAAGCTGGTGCCACAGCGTGGATGGAGCGTGGAATATTGCCGCGCGTTCTCGACGGTGAGGGGCTTTCCGTTTTCAAAATTGTAGACCACCTTGTGCTCGGCGCCATGATATTCATAAAGCCGCCGAAATTCCTTCCACAGACCGATGCCCCCAATGTACCCCACAAAGAGAACAAGCCGGACAAGACCGTCCATCAGATTGAAAAGGATCCGGTTTTCACCCCAATGAGAATGGTCCTGGAAGTAGGTAGCCGCGGTCAGCGGCAGGAATTTGAACAGAAAGATGAAAAACGCCGTCGCCAGAATCGCGTTCACCGCGATGAACCACTTCCCGATCTCCCCACTCTTTTTCTGTTCGCCTGCCGGTGGTGTGGAAGAGATTTTCTTGGGCTCTGCCTTTTGAGCCTCCGCGGTGGCGATACTGTCGAGCACCTGGTCGGCCGAGAATTTGATGGCCTTCATGCCCAGGACGAAAGCCTGCCCCAGGATGCCTACGCCCCGAAAGACCGGCAGCTTGAAAACAGGGTATTTCTCTGACACCCGTGGAACCGGCTCCTTGCGGACCGCCACATCCCCTGCCTCCCTGTGGACGGCAATGGCGAACGAATGGGGCGATCGCATCATCACCCCTTCAATGACCGCCTGACCGCCGACCAGGAGATCCTCACCCGGTTGCATGACCGACTCATTGAGCAGGTTCGTGCTCGCCACCAGGCCCTGCAACCAGACTCTTGTGTGTGGGTTCATTAGAATTCCAGGTTCTCTGGCCAGTCCAGGTTATTCCGATGCTCGAAGGCGCTCACGCGTTGGTTACCGTCTTTCCAGCCTTTGGTTTTCCTTCGTATTTTTTCTTAAAGCGCTCGATGCGGCCGGCCGTGTCCACCAACCTTTGCTTTCCGGTAAAGAACGGATGGCAGCCCGAGCAGATCTCGAGACGAATCATGTCCGCCTTGTAGGTGGACTTCGTCTTGAACGCGTTCCCGCACGCGCAAACCACTTGAACCTCATGATACTTCGGATGAATTCCTTCTTTCATTTCAGCTCCTCTGTGCCTTCTCCAGCCAGGCCCCGAAACGACGTAATATACTACAAATCACTGCGTTCAGCAACCGGGACAGAGGAATGGCGCTGAACCCATCAGACAAAAGACTCTCCTCTTTGACAGTTGTGTCATGGCAACAGCGAGTGACTTTGCCGGGCGCGATGAACCCAATCGGCGGGTGGGAGGCGCTGCTCTCCCGAATGTTGCCAATGAACTCATTTCCGAAGTGCGCCCGGCTTGTAACACCGAACAGTCGAACCCTGAATCATCACGCGCGGGGAAGGCAAGCACAGTCCTTGCTAATAGTGAACGAGGGAAGTGACTTCGATGCCTTCCAGTTTCTTTCGCCCACCGAGGAAATCGAGTTCAATGACAAAAGCGGCGCCAACCAGTTCCCCTTTGAGTTGCCGGATGAGGCGGGCGACTGCGGCGGCTGTTCCTCCGGTGGCCAGTACATCATCCAGCAGCAGGACGCGTTGTCCCGGGGTAATGGCATCCTTGTGAATTTCCAAAGAATCGGTGCCGTATTCCAGGTTGTAGGTGATGCTTTCGGTTTCGGCTGGGAGTTTGTGAGGTTTTCTCACCGGCACAAACCCGGCTCCCAGGGCAAAGGCCACGGTCGGGGCAAAAATGAATCCGCGCGCCTCAATTCCACACACGAGATCGATCTTCTGCTCCCGAAAAATTTCCGTCAGGCCGTCAATCACCCGTCGAAAACCCCGGGCGTCCTTCAGCAGGGTTGTAATATCGTAGAAAAGGATCCCCTTCTTGGGAAAATCGGGGACCTCGCGAATCAGTTTCTTCACTGTCTCCATGACCGGGCTACCCTCCCTCAATATGAAATAACGTGTAATCCGGGTCCACAGGGGCGGTACTGTCGTCCACGTGGGTGACCCGGGCCATGCGGGGGCCTTCGAGAAGCTTCTCCTTCAGCTGCTCGAGTTGTGCGATGTTTCCAATGGCGTAGACTTCCACGTCGCCATCGGGGAGATTCCTCACATAGCCTTTCAGCTGAAGTTGGCCGGCGGAGTGGTAAACAAAATAGCGGTATCCAACGCCCTGGACACGACCCGAGATTCGAAAGCGCCGGGCTATGGGTTTGGACGGGACGCTCATGCGAAACGCTTTCAAGAGGGGAACCGGGTGGAACGGGACGACGCCTCCATGGTCATCAAAAGATCTTCCTGCCGGGTGCGCACAGAGTGAGCCTCACCGTGTGCCAGTCCAAGTCGGGCAATCTCAGCGAGTAAGGAGTGAATGGCTAAAACTTCAGGGACGAGAGGCGCTTCAACCACCCGCGCTTCTCTGACTTGATCTCTTCCGTGAGTTCCTGCTGCCAGGAGGACAGGGACTTCAACGCCGGAAAGTCCGTCCGATCCAGGTGCAAGGGAGTAATCGATATCGATCCGGCCTCGATGGCGGCAAAGTCAGATCCCGAGTCTCCGTGATTGGGAGCGGGCGGCTCCTGCAACCAGAAATACTTCCGACCGCGAGGATCCTTGCTCTCGAGCAGGACATTCTTGTTGCGTTTCTTGCCCTGCCGCGTGAATTCGACCGCACCGGTCCAATTCCGCGGGACATTCACATTGAGAAGGACGTCTTCGGGAAGTCCCTTTTCCAGAATCTTCTCCGCAAGCTTCGCGGCAAATTCGGCGCCGGGTTTGAAATTCAGATCGCTTCGTGCCGCCAGCGAAACGGCAATCGATGGAATCCCGTTGAAGGTCCCTTCCAGGGCCCCGGCGACCGTGCCGGAATAAGAGATATCATCACCCAGATTGGGTCCCTTGTTGATCCCGGAAATAATGAGATGGGGAGGGGTCTCGAGGATGGTCCGCAGGGCCAGAATGATGCAGTCAGCCGGGGTTCCCTCCACGGTGTATTCATTGTTGCAGAGGGAGGTATAGCGCAAAGGGGAAAGCAAGCTAATAGACTGAGAGACAGCGCTCATTTCGCGGTCAGGGGCGACCACGATAACATCACCGATCGATGCCACCGCATCCCGCAGGGCCCGCAATCCCTCAGAATGAAAGCCATCATCATTGGTGAGCAGAATTCTTGCCAACTTATTTATTGATCCTCAGGCTTGAAAATCGATCCGCGCCGAATGAGGAGGGGAAAATCCTCTCCCCGCTTCATTCGACGGGAAAGGCGGCGCGGGGCTGACGTTTGATCGTCAGCCCCCCTGAATTTTTAATCGAGCTCGATGGAAACAAGGTGTCGGGTGGGGGGCAATCCTTAGAAATGAAATGGTCGGGGCGATCCGATTTGAACGGACGACCACTCGCACCCCAAGCGAGTGCGCTACCAGGCTGCGCCACGCCCCGACATGTCCACTTTACTCCAATTCTTCTTCCACCCCTTTACACAAAACATGGTCGGGGCGAATGGATTTGAACCATCGGCCTCTCGGTCCCGAACCGAGCGCTCTACCAGGCTGAGCCACGCCCCGGATTCCACGACATCCCAATGCGGGTCAAGGGTCGCACAGAGAAACGCTTGACCCTGGGTGCGACCCGCGAATCTATCACCTTTTATTTAACAATGTCAAGATTGACTCCAGCTCGGTCCTCACCCGCTGCAACATCTGTTCCCCTTCGTTGGATCGAAACAGGGGCAGCGTCTTTCCGTGGCTGCGCGAGCCGGGATCGTCCCCCGGGTCCTTGCTCCCGTTATGCCGCGCCATTCGCTTCCGGGCGCCCTCGATCGTGAATCCATCCTCGTACAAAAGGCGTTTTATTTCCAAGACCTTTTCCACGTCCTTCTTCCGGTAGACGCGCCATCCGCCGCGGTTCTTTTCCGGGGCAAGCGTCTTGAACTCCGATTCCCAGAATCGAAGGACATAAGGTTCCACCCCCACCAGCTTGGCCACTTCGCTGATCCGGAAGAACAGTTTTTCGGGAATTCCTCTTGAAAGTTTCTTCATAACCCAAGCGAAGTGAAGGTAAGCTGCGACCAGAATCCGCGCCCGTCTTTGAGTTCCCTGCTCGTTGGAAGCAGAACCCCTCCAATCTAAAATTTTACCACCCTGACAGCGCTTTCAAAAGGTGAAAAAAGAACCCGTAGTAACGACTTCAGTCGTTCCGTGAGTCAGTAGTAACGACTTCAGTCGTTCCGTGAATCATGTAGTAACGACTTCAGTCGTTCCGTGAATCATGTAGTAACGACTTCAGTCGTTCCGTGAATCATGTAGTAACGACTGAAGCCGCTCTTTCATTCGGGGGGTAACGACTGAAGTCGTTACTACTTCTTCATCCGCTGCTTGATGCGGATCGGCGTTCCGAGAAAGCCAAAATGTTCGCGGAACCGGTTGATGAGAAATCGTTCGAACCCAAAGTGGAATTTGCTCGGCCGGTTCGTGAACAGCACAAAGGTCGGAGGTGCGACACTGGTTTGAGTGGCGTAAAGGATCTTCGACCGGGAGGAGACCGGAACGGTCGCCCGGCTGAAGTCGATGGAATTCACAAAGCGGTTCAACTCTGCCGTCGGAATCCGTCGCTCGCGTTCTCCGGCCATACCTTTCACGCAGTTCAGAAGGTTCGTGACGCGCTGTCCGGTGAGTGCGGAGATAAAAAGGATGGGCGCATAGTCCAGGTACTTCGCCCTCTGTCGCACCTTTTCCTCGAACTGCTGGGTCGAATCGGCAGTCTTCTTGACCAGGTCCCATTTGTTCACCGCCAGGATGACGGATTTTCCGGCCTCGTGAGCGTAGCCCGCGATGGTGGCGTCGAGTGCCGTGACGCCTTCCACTGCGTCAATGAGTAAGACCGCGACGTCGGCCTGTTCCAAATGCTTGCGTGCCAGCACGACGCTCAGTCTCTCCGCGAGGAGTTTGGTCTTCCCTTTCCGCCGAATACCGGCCGTGTCGATGATTCGAAAGCGGGTGCCCTCACGTTCGATGACCGCATCGACGCTGTCCCGGGTCGTGCCGGCAATCGGCGTCACAATGGATCGCTCCTTGCCACAGAGCGTGTTCAATAGGGTGGACTTGCCCACATTGGGACGCCCGATGATGGCGACCCGAATTTCGCCGGGACGCCGTCGAAGAAGCCTTCCTTCATTGATCCCTTCCTCCTCTTCTCCGGAAGATCCATCCTGAACAGGTCGAATACTTGATTTTCCAAACTCGGCGCGCGCAAAGATGACATCGAGCATCTCCGCAATATTCAGGTTGTGCTCCGCGGAAACAAAGAAGACGGGCTCAACCCCCAACCGGTGGAATTCGCCCGATTCCCCCACCTGTCGAGGCGAATCGACCTTGTTAACGACGAGCGCCAGCGGTCTTCCAGTGCGGCGCAGAAGGCGGGCGAGTTCCTCGTCGAGCGGGACCAGACCATCGCGAGAATTGACTACCAGCAGGATCTGCGTGGCATCTCGGATGGCGATTTGAGCCTGCTTCAGGATGCTCTGGGCGATGAGATCTTCATCACGCGGGATGATTCCCCCGGTATCCACCACTTCGGCACGGATGCCCAGCCACTCGCACTCCCCATAGATTCGATCGCGCGTGATCCCCGGTTCGTCAGTGACGATGGAACGCCGCTGGCCGACCAGACGGTTGAACAGCGTGGATTTCCCGACATTCGGCCGACCGACAATCACGATGAGTGGGAGTTTGGGCATATGAATCAAGTCCAAAGTTCAAAGTCCAAAGTTCAAAGTTCAAAGTTCAAAGTCCAAGGTCCAAGGTCCAAGGTTCAAAGTCCAAAGTCCAAAGTCCAAAGTTCAAAGTCCAAAGTCCAAAGTTCCAAGGTCCAAGTCCTGCACAGCCCATATTTCAGAATCTTTGCTTAAACTCTCTGGTTTGCCACTTCTGACTTCCGACTTCTGACTTCTGACTTCCGACCTCTGGTCTCCGGCCTGGCTTCCGGCTTCTGACTTCTGCTTCCTCCCACTGGCAACTGGGAACTGGCAACTGAGAACTGACAACTGAGAACTGACAACTTCTTTTCCCTAACAGCTTTGAACTTATTCGCCGCCGCCGGATCTGTCAAGGTGAGCTTTTGTGCCTGAAGGAGGACCGATTGACTTGCTCCCAGAGTTCGCTATAGTCTGGTCTGTTCCTTTTGCCGATGGAAGGCGATGATCGATCAACTCTCCCACTTTGGACCTCGCGGAAAGATCTCCACGCTCCATCCCCAATTTGAGTTCCGCCCCGGACAGCTTCAGATGGCAGAGGCCGTTTCGAGCGCGATGGCGCACCAACGCCATCTGATCGTCGAAGCCGGAACGGGAACGGGAAAGACCCTGGCGTATCTCGTTCCCGCGTTTCAAAGTGGGAAACGGGTGGTCGTTTCCACCGCCACCAAGAACCTCCAGGAACAGCTCTTCTTCAAGGATATTCCCTTTGTGGAGAAACTCTTTCCGGGGAAGTTCAAGGCCTGTCTCGTCAAAGGGCGGTCGAACTACCTTTGCCTCAAGAAATTCACCGAGGCACAATCCCTGCCCGTATTCGAGTCCATGGAAGAAGTGAAGGCCTTCCACGGCCTGGAGACGTGGGCGAAGATCACTGAGACGGGAGACCGCGCGGAACTCGAGGATCTCCCGGAGGATTCCCCGTTGTGGCCCCGCCTGGATGCCCGTGCCGAGGATTGTCTCGGGCAAAAATGCTCCGATTACGAGCGGTGTTTCGTCGTGCGCATGCGGGAGCGGGCACGGGAGTCGGATCTCATCATTGCCAATCACCACCTCGTCTTCGCGGACCTGGCGGTCCGGGAGAGTGACTTTGGCGCGGTCCTCCCGGAGTATGAGGTCCTCGTCCTGGATGAAGCGCACGCCGTCGAAAACATCGCCACCCAGTACTTCGGAATCCAGATTTCCAACTACCGTCTCGATGAACTGATCCGCGACGCGAGGGCCGCCTTGAAGAAACATGAGATTCGGAGCGAGGAAATCAACGAGGCCCTCAACCAGTTGGCGGTTCGGGGCACGGGGTTTTTTGGAGTGTTGGCACGGCCTGAAGGTCGCTACGAATTGCTATCGATACTTCCGCGACTTGAACAATGGGAAGAGAGTTTCCAGTCGTTGTCATCTTCTCTGCGGGGCCTTGAGACCCGTCTGGAAAAACTCCCCGAAAAACCGGAGGTCTTCTTCGGGCTGGTCCGCCGTTGCCGGATGATATCGGCCGACCTGGAGTTCCTGGTCCAGCACGATTCCCGCGACTATGTATACTGGCTGGAGTGCCGCGGGAGCGGCCGCCGTCGGCCGCATCCCGGCCAGGACCGCCCGGCCCGTTTCGGCATCTTTCTTCAAGCGTCCCCGATTCACGTCGCCGGCCTGCTAAAGGAGAAATTGTTCGACCGCGTCGACACTGCCATTTTGACTTCGGCGACGCTCTCGGTGGATGGGCGATTCGATTTTATTCGATCCCGTCTGGGACTGGATGAGAGCGGGGATGCGGCTCGAATCCGGGAGGTGATGTGCGCGTCCCATTTTGATCACGAGCAACAGGCCATTCTCTTTGTTCCCACCGACCTGCCGGAGGCCGGATCCGTTCACTATACCTCGCGCTCCGTCGAATTGATCGCCCACCTTCTCGAACTGACTCAGGGTCACGCCTTCATCCTGTTTACCTCCCTCCGTCAAATGGAGAAGTCCTTCCGCGAGTTGAAGAAACAGGTGGATTATCCTGTGTTTCTCCAGGGAGAGGCTGGCAGGACGGCTTTGCTGAACAAGTTCCGAAGGACAAAGCATGCCGTCCTTTGTGCCACGGCAAGCTTTTGGCACGGCGTGGACGTGGTAGGAGAGCAATTAAGCTGTGTTATAATAGACAAGCTTCCGTTCGCCGTGCCGGACGATCCCATCGTCAAGGCCCGAACTGAAGCCTTGGAAGCTGCAGGGCACAGTGGTTTTCTGGAGTACCAGGTTCCCGAAGCCATCATCCAGCTCAAGCAGGGCTTGGGACGGCTCATCCGTTCGACTCGTGATTATGGACTCCTGGCCGTGCTGGATGACCGTGTCATCCGCAAGAACTATGGCCGTTTGTTCCTTTCCAGTCTGCCGAACTACCATGTGACACGCGACCTTGGGGAAGTCCGCCAGTTCCTGGAGAGGCATCGCAGTGCCCGCCGCGGAACCCGTCCACCGGACGGGCCCGGATCGGTTTGAGAAAAGAGGCGGGTGAGGCCGTGGAGTGCGGCTCAAGAGGTGGTAGACCCGGACGCAACGTTGAGTCCGAATGAATCTATGGGTAATTCGCAAAAGAGTCTGGCGGTCGCTGAAGATAGCTCGGGCTATCCTGATTGTCGACGGGAGTTCTACGACGCCTTCGAGCGGGTCATGGAACTGGGGACGAGGCCCGAGACCCATATCCGTATCGTCACCCCGGTGATTGGCTTGAGGAAATGGGAGATTGTGCGACGGGGCATCGAGTTGGAAGCCCCATTGCATCTGACATGGTCATGTTACAAGAACAGCGTGGAGGCGTGCGGGGAGTGCGACAGTTGCGCCTTGCGGCTGCGGGGATTTCAGCAGGCGGGGGTGGAGGATCCCATCCCCTACATACGGAGGCCAGCCTTCGCCGCGCGAGCCTGATCCCGCTTCACCGCATGACCCGACGCTTGGTGTGGCGTAAGAGGATCCTGGATCAATCGGTTTTGATGATAGGGGGTTTCATTTTAATTCTTTTGAAATAGAACAAAACGCTGCAACGTTGTACGATTTTATAAAATTTTGCGTCAGGTCGATGATGATTCAGCTCCCAGTGGAGAATGCATCGGCCCGTGGAGGAATTCATGTTGAGAAGAATATTTTTAGGGTTCATGTTTATTGCCATCATGGCTGTTTTATTGTCCGGCCCTTCCCGAGTGGCCTGGGCGCAAACGGGGGGAATTGAAGGGGACATCAAGGGGGCCGACGGTCAGCCGCTCACGGCCGCCGAAGTTCGGATTGATCGCATCGATATCAAACAGCATTTTCAAACCAAGACCGACAAAAAAGGCCACTACTTCCATGCCGGATTGCCCAGCGGCACGTACAACATCTCGGTTTGGCAGGCCGACAAGCAAGTCTGGCTCGATCAAAATGTCCGGATCGGGGTGGGCGATCCCACTCGACACGATGTGGATATCAAGGCCGCCCAGGAAGCCGCGGTCAAGGCCATGCCTAAAGAGGAAAAGGAGCGCCTCGAGAAAGTAGAAAAAGAGAAGAAAAAGATCGGGGACATGAAGAAGCATTACGATGACGGCAACACGCTCTATGCCAGTAAGCAATTCGAGCAGGCCCTGTCCGAATTCAAAACCGCTTCGGAAATGGATCCATCCCAATATGTCATTTTCGCCCGGATCGCTGAAACGGAAGAACAACTCAAGCAATACGACGAGGCGATTGCGAGTTACCAGAAGGCCATCACGACCCTCGAACCCCAGGCCGAGCAGAAGGCAGACCTGAAGCAGGTCCTGGCCGACTATTACAACAACTTCGGCGGCATGCTGGCCAAAGGGGGGAAGCCCAAGGATGCCATGGAGTCCTACAAGAAGGCAGTGGACCTGTTTCCGGCTAAAGCGGGAATGTATTACTACAATCTGGGAGTGGTCTTGACGAACTCGCGCGCGCCATTGGAGGACCGGCTGGTGGCCTTTAAGAAAGCGATCGAGGCGGACCCCAACAATGCCAACGCCTACTTCCTTTATGGCCAGACACTATCAGAGAAGATGACTTTCACCGCGGATGGAAAGATCACCGCCCCTCCTGAGATGTTCCAGGCGTTGAACAAATACCTTGAACTGGACCCTCAAGGAAAGTATGCGCAGGGGGCCAAGGACTTGATCGCGGCGGCAGGGCAGACCGTGCAGACTTCGTATGGAACCAGGAAGGAACCGAAAAAACCAAAGAAATAGTCCCCTTTTCGGGCGGGACCACGATGTCGAGGATTTACCAATCGCGCAGTCGCGGCGGCAGAAGGCCGGCTCTTTCGCGTACACCACAAGGTCGAACGGGACCGCGTGTTCAGGTTGAAATGAGAATTCAATTCAAAGGATGGATCTTGAACTGAACTTGTTTGGTTTGAGATCCATTCTCCTTCTCTGGGGTGTATCCCCCGCGAGCCCCGGGAAATTCAAGTTTGGGTGACCCTATGCAGCCTCCCTTGCAGATTCGCATGCCATTTTTCATCTTGACGATTGCCATGGCGGTGGTGATCGGCTTCCTCGCCGGCTACATCTATACCAACCAGGTAAACTGGAACAACCAGCGAACTCCAGGGGGCCCCCCAAACCAAGGACCTCCGGCGACTGGCGCGATGCCAGCTCCATCACCTGACGCTGCCTCGGGCCAATTGCCCGAGGGACATCCCCCCATCAATCCCGATCCCACCATTGCCGCGATGAAGGCAGACGCCGAAAAGAATCCGACGAGCCTCGAAAAGACTGCTCAGTTGGCCAACTTCCTTTACGACAACAAGCGCTTTAAGGACGCCATCGAATGGTATGAGAAGGCGCTGAAACTTGACCCGAAGAATCCGGACGTTGAGACCGATCTGGGCACGGCCTACTATTACGTCGGTGATTTCAACTCCGCTTTGAGCCACTTCGACAGCTCTTTGCGCATCGATCCACGCCATATTCAAACAATCCACAATAAGTTCATCGTCCTCCTGGATGGCAAGAAGGACATCGCCGGAGCCCGCGCTACGCTGAAACAACTGGAAAGCATCGACCCGCAGAATCCCGCGCTGGCAAGTCTTCGCAGTATGCTTCAGGCCGCGGAGTCGGGCGGCGCACCAACCCGGCCCGGCGGCCGGATGGGCACCGTCCCCTGAGCAACCGGCCCCCTGCCTCCATGGCAGTGAAACGCCCCAATCGTCCGAACAGAAATTTTCTGATTTGCTCATATGATCATTCGACTCCTGCTCCGGTTTCTCTATTTTCTATTTCTGATCTTTATCATTCGCGCATTTATTCGCTACCTCTTCCCAGGCTCTCCGAAGGGAAAGACGCCGAATCCGCCGTCACCTCCCTCTCCCGGCTCCTCGTCCAAGGTCATCTCCGGACACATGGAGAAAGACCCCATCTGCGGCATGTACATCGACACACAGACGGCGCTTCACACGGATCGGGGGGGAAAGTCGTTTTACTTTTGCTCGGAAGGGTGTCAGAAGAAATTCATCGCCTCGACCCCTTGACCGGTGCCACCCGCAATAATTTCACGGCGGTGACGGCAGTTGCCAGTTCTCAGTTCTCAGCTGCCAGTTCCCGGTTGTCAGTTGTCAGTTCTCAGAGGAACGAACCGGAAGCCAGAGGCAGGAGATCCGAAGGCGGAGGTCGGAAGTTAGAAGTCGGAAGTCAGAAGTAGCAAACCAGAGAGTTTAAGCAAAGATTCTGAAATATGGGCTGTCTTGAACTTTGGACTTTGAACCTTGGACCTTGGACCTTGGACTTTGGACTTTGGACTTTGAACTTTGGACTTTGGACTCTTGATTCCGACCAAGTCATTTACTTCTGCCACGTAGTCTTCTAAAATCATCTCAAGAACGCACCAAGGCACCTGTCGAGACGAGAGGAGTCGACCCACGCGCCCTTTCTTTGCCCCGACTAGTGAGGTGGCTATGCGAAACACCCATCGCTTGCGACAGTCTTCAATCCTGTTCCTGACTGCATGGTTTTGCCTGAGTACGGCCCTGTCCGAAGCGCGGACTAAGGTCAAACCCGGGTTCAACTTTTTCACGTCTCAGCAGGACATTGAACTGGGGCGTGAAGCCTCGCAGCAGGCCGAAAAACAGCTGGTTTTGTTAAACGATCCCACTGCGGTCAATTACGTGACTCAGCTGGGAAAGAAACTGGCTGCCAAATCGTTGAACCCGAATTACCCGTGGACTTTCAAAGTGGTCAACGACAGCGCCATTAATGCCTTCGCGCTTCCGGGAGGGTTTATTTATGTGAACCGCGGCGCCCTGGAGGCTGCCGACAATGAAGCGCAAATCTCGGGAGTGATTGCACACGAAATTGGACACGTGGTCGCTCGTCACGGAACGAACCAGATGTCGAAAGCCCTCTTGCCGCAACTGGGGTTGGCCGCGTTGGGTGGGCTCACTTCGGGAAAGGGGGGGTGGGCCGCCACGCTCGCCCAGTACGGCGTCCCGCTCGGGTTGAATCTTTACTTCCTGAAGAACTCCCGCGCCGCGGAAGCGCAGGCCGATCTTCTGGGCACCCAGGAGATGACCGATGCGGGATACGATCCTCATCAATTGGCCCACTTCTTCGAGAAATTAGAGCAGGGAGGTGGCAGTGGAAAGGTCTCCGGCGCCGCGGCCTGGTTCAGTGATCATCCCTCTCCCGAGAATCGCGTCCAGAACATCGACCGGGAAATCGGAACGCTCTCGCTGGCCGGTCAACCGGTGGTGGATACGCCCGATTTTGATCATCTGAAGGCTCATCTGAAGCGTCTACCACCCGCGCCCAAGCCGAAACCCAGTCCGGCGGCGGGCTCAAAGGAAGCGGCCACCGATACAGCAGAAGGGCCCCCGGCAGTGGCTGTCCCCTCCGGAAAATTTGCGTCCTATTCCCCGCATGAGAACATGTATGTCGTCGAGTATCCCGCCGAATGGAAGGTCACTTCAGCCGATGGGTCGGGTGCCACATTTGCGCCGGAAGGCGGCATTCAGCAGACCGATCAGCAAAGTGACATCGTTTACGGGATCCAGGTCTCCCTCTATCAGCCTGAGGGACAGACCGGCCAGGACGACTCACTCGAGGCCTTGACGAGCCAGTTCATCGCTTCAGTCGTGCAGGGAAATTCCTATCTCCAGGAAAACCGCGCCGCCCAGCAACAGAGTAAAGTGGATGGGCGGCCCATGCTGCTCTCGCGACTGGAGGGCAAACCCCCTACCCGGAACGAGATCGAGGTGGTCTGGGCGGCCACCCAACTCTACGGGGAGCGCCAATTGTTTGTCATCCTCTGCATCGCTCCTCAAACGCGCTTCAAAGATTTTGAGGCCGCTTTCAAACACACGATCGAGAGCGCGCGATTTCAGCAGTAGAGACGTCCCGCCGGGGCGCCTCTGTGAATCACGCCTTGAACTGACTTCGATGGAGCCAACCTCCCCCGGAACCGCCTCCAGCCGTCGAGCCATCAATCCCTGGCTGCCCGCGCTTGCAGTCACTCCGGCAACCTTGATGGAAGTCCTCGACTCGACGGTTGTGAACGTCTCGGTACCGCACATCGCCGGCTCTCTCGGCGTGACCGTTGAAGAAGCGACCTGGACAATTACCACGTATCTGGTGGCCAACGCCATCGTGCTGCCCATGACAGGATGGCTGGCGAATCATTTCGGCCGGCGCCGATTGTTTCTGACCTGCCTGGTCACTTTTACCTTCGCCTCGGTCCTGTGTGGCGCGGCCCCGAGCCTGACCACCATTCTCATGTTTCGTGTTCTGCAGGGGATGAGCGGCGGAATCCTGGTTCCCATCTCCCAGGCGATCATGCTGGAAAGCTTCCCGCCGGAAAAGCGCGGCCGGGCCATGGCGGCCTTCGGAATCGTTGTTATCTTCGCGCCGATTGTAGGACCCATCCTGGGAGGCTTCCTGACTGACAATTACTCCTGGCGCTGGGTGTTCTATATCAATATCCCCGTCGGGGCGCTCGCGTTTGTGCTGGCCAGCGTCTTTGTTTTCGACCCTCCCTATATCCGCCGCATTGCCGGCGCTGCCATCGATTACGTGGGTCTCGGTCTTCTCGCGATCGGGTTGGGCTGCCTTGAAATCGTCCTGGATAACGGTGAGTTGAAGGACTGGTTCGGTTCTCCCTTCATCAGAAATTTCAGCCTCGTGGCAGGCGCGGCATTGGTTATTCTTGTGTTTTGGGAGCTTTCCGTCAAACACCCCATTGTGAATTTGCGCCTGCTCAAAGACAGGAATTTCAGCGCCGGCCTTTTGCTGATGACGGCGCTGGGGATGGTGCTGTATGGATCCATCATCCTGCAGCCCATTTATCTGCAAACGCTGATGGGTTACACGGCCTTGCTGAGCGGGCTGACGTTGGCCCCCCGCGGGCTGACGAGCTTGCTGTTCGCCCCGCTGGCCGGATGGCTCACCGAGAAGCGGGACGCACGCTACCTCGTGGCCTATGGAATCATTATGACGTCCATCCCACTCTTCATGATGACGCACTGGAATCTGCAAACCGACTTTCGCTCGCTGACCCTGCCTAATCTGCTCCAGGGTTGCGGCATTGTCTTCCTGTTTGTGCCCCTGACCACGGCCACGATGGCCTACATCTCGAACGAGAATATGGGAATGGCCTCGGGGTTGTTTAATCTCGTGCGGAACATGGGCGGCAGCGCCGGGATTGCCTTTGTGAATACGATGCTTTCGCGACGCATGCAATTTCATCACGAGCGGCTCTCCGAACATATCACCGCTTACGGCATCGCTTCGCAACAGGCCCTGGAAGTGTTCCCCCGAATGCTCTTCCGGCAAGGGGTGCCTGCGGGCAGTGCTGTGAATGCAACGTACGGCCTGATCCATGGAGAGCTCATGCGACAGTCTGCCATGATGGCCTTCATTGATAATTTCTATCTCCTGGCAATTATCTTCTTAATGATGCTGCCTTTGCTTTTGCTCATGCGCAAACCGCGCCGGGTAAAAGGGGCCCGGCCCGAATAGAAGTCCGACAGAATCCAGTGGGGAGTGGATAGACCTCTCCACACTTATTCTTCCCACGCGTCAGATGAAAGCGGCGATTCATCATCTACATCGTCTTTGATTCCGTGTACGCCCGGTTTATGATCTTTCCCCGGGTGACGGCTCCCAACTTCATCGTATATCGATACGAACTCCTTGCTAGCTTCAAGACGAATCTTCCAAAAACGGAAATTCATCTCCAGATTTCCGAATCGAAAATTCGTCCAAACGACCATTGTTTCGATGCCCCCGTATCAGCCACCCCTCCCTCGATCGATGTACAAAAAATTACATCCGGATCGAATCTTGCATAATGCATTGAAGAGTCAAGAAATTATGCAGCCGTTAAATCCACCCGCTTGAACTCAGAGAATCATGCATCAACTCTAAGGCAATTTGGTTACATAATTGCAATTCACATTGGCCTAAGCGAAATGTGTCCGCAATTTTCCCAAGGGGATTGCGGTTCAATTTTCTGGATCAGGTTGAGCGGCACATTCTCAAAAACGGGTGTGCAGCTTTGAGGTGTAAGTGTGTCTTCTGGAAAGGCACTTCCCGGAACCGTTTTGGAGAGGAGAAAATCTCCAGCCCTCAGTAAATCTCTCAGCTGAATTGAAGCTTTGACTTCGAATGTTATTCCACAACCAAGAACCGATGAATCCAAATGACAGGGAGGATAGCCGTATGAAAGAAGTGCATCGGCGGAATCTGTTTTACTTGACGTGTGCGATGGTGATGATCGCTGTTGTGTTCAGTTCATCGCCGACACTCATGAAGGCTCAAGCCACGGTGTCGACAGGCAGCATCCAGGGAACCGTGACCGACCCGACGGGCGCTGTGGTTCCGAGTGCCACGATTACCATAACCAACAGTGCTTCAGGTCAAACTCTGAATTTGACCTCCACTTCGACCGGCACGTACAACTCCGGGCCGTTGTCCCCGGGCGTCTATGTCGTTCGAGTGGGATCAAAAGGATTTAAGACGACGGAGATGCCCGTCACGGTGCAGGTCGGCGTCATCTCCCAAGGCAGCGTGAAACTCGCCATCGGCTCGGAAAGCACCATCGTCTCGGTGGAAGAGTCGGCTGTTACTGTAAACACGGAGCAGGCCACCGTACAAGGCGTGATGACCGCTCAACAGATTGAGAATTTGCCGATTGGCGGGCGAAACTTTCTTGATCTGGCTCAATTGCAACCCGGCGTGCAAATCCAGGACGGCGGGAACTTCGATCCGACCAAGAACGGGTTTTCGTCCATTTCCTTTGGCGGGCGTTTTGGCCGCACCGCTCGCATCGAAGTCGATGGGGTGGACATCAGCGACGAAACGGTAGGAACCACGACTCAGAATATTCCAGCCAGCGCCATCCAGGAATTCCAAATCAGCCAGTCGACGTTGGATCTTTCGACCGAGCTCACTTCGTCCGGCGCCGTGAATGTGGCGACCCGCTCCGGCAGCAATGCCTTCCACGGGGAATCTTTCGTTCTCTGGCGGAGCAACAAGACTTCCGCGCGGCTGGGCGACACAGAGTTTCCTTTCGACCGGCAGCAGTATGGGGCCCGCTTCGGAGGCCCGTTGATCAAGGACAAGCTCTTTTTCTTCGCCGACTGGGAGCGGACGGTGCAGGATCTTTTCGCGGCAGTGCAGCTGCCGTCTCCGTTCAACACCTTCAACGGAGGTTTTAATTCTCCCTTCCATGAGACCCAATTGCTGGGTCGACTGGACTGGCAGATCAAGCCCAGTGTCCGGGCCTTCTACCGCTGGACTTACAACCAGAATAACAACACCTCTGCCTTCATCCCGAACACCTTCGAGCCGTTTGCCAATCGCGACAACACACCCGTGCAAGCGGCGGGATTGGATTTCAACACGGGCTCCTTCACACATAGCGTCCGCTTTGGTTACACCCGCTTCAACAATGCCATCGCCGATGCCACCGCAGGGACAGGCATTACCGATCCCTTTCCGGGAGTCAATATTCACATTGGACCGCTGACCAATTGCACCACACCCGGAGATGTCTTTTGTTCGGGCGTAAACATCCTGGCGCCGCAGGCGACGGTTCAACACAATACCCAGTTCAAATATGACGGGAGCAAGATTTACAAGTCCCACATCATCCGGTATGGCGTGGGCCTCAACCGGATTCTGGGCGGAGGTTTCGCTAAATTCTTTTCGAGCCAGCCGATCATCCGTGCAAGCTTCACTGCCGATGATAGGCTTTTTGCTGACTCCGGGCCGTTCCCTGGAGGCGAGGCCAATCCGTTGAATTATGCCGTGGGTCGCGTGCGATTGGGAAACGGCCAGGGGTTCTTTACGGAGATCCCCCAGCTTGGTTTCCCAGCAGGGGGTCAGTTTGACACGCGCTTTGCCTGGTACATTGGAGATACCTGGAAGGCCAAACCCAACCTGACTATTTCTTATGGGCTCCGATACGTCCGCGACACGGGACGCAGTGACAGCGATCTGGGCCCGATCCCTGTCCTCGATCAGTTCGGAGCCGGATTGGGCGCGCAAGTCCATCAGCCCAATCACAACTTTGCCCCGCAACTGTCCATCGCATGGGATCCGACGAAAAACGGCAAAACAGTGATTCGTGCGGGGGCGGGCCTGTTTTACGAGAACGCGGTCTTCAACAACATCCTGTTCGACCGCCCCGGACGATTGCAGCAAGGGTTGTTTTTCGGAATTCAGGATATCTGCCCCAGCGGGTCACTGGTCCTGCCCAACGGCTCGATCATTGACACCTCGGCGATCTGCAGTGGCCGCATCGGTGACGTGGCCAGCCAATTGCCCGCTCTCGCAGCCACCTATCAAGCTGCGATTAAGGCGGCCGGGGCCTCGGCGAATCCCAACTTCGTCGGGACAACTCTGTCGAACGGGGTCGACTCGACGGGCAACAATTTCATCAGCCCGGACTACCGCACACCGTATTCGTTGCAATTCAATCTGGGGATTCAACGCGAGATACGCCCGGGAACAGTGCTTACAGTCGACTATCTCCGGAACATCGGTTTGCACTACCTGCTCTACTTCGACACAAACCACGTCGGAGATGCACGCTTCCTGAACAAGAATGCGGCGCTGAATGCCATTAACGCCACCAACGCGTCCTTCGGTTGCCCCGCGGGGGTTGCCGGCATCAACTGCGCCATCGGGGCGGGAGCAACGATGGTTGATTATGCTGGAAACGGTTTGGATTCCGGCGTCAGCTTCCTGGCGGGCACCCCTGCGTCCATCAACGGGCTGACCCCCGACACGGGAGCCGCATTTCCGGGAATCAACCCCAATCTGGGTGAAAACCAGATGCTCTTCCCGATCGGTCGATCAGTGTATAACGCCTTGCAGGTCTCCCTGCACTCGAACGTGAAGCATCCTTTCAGCGGTCTGAAGAACCTTGACCTGCAGATTTCCTATTCGTTGTCCCGGTTCAATAGCATGGCAACGGATCAGGACTTCATCAACCCTGCGTTCGATTTCGCTAATACCAACAGCAACTTTGGGCCGAACGGACTGGACCGCACGCATCAGCTCTCGTTTGGGGGCTTGATGGAGTTCCCCGGCGGCTTCCGAACTAGCTTCATCTCGCACATCTATACAGCGCTTCCGCTGACGCTGACATTGCCCGCCACGGGAGACCCCGGTGAAATTTTCCGCACCGACGTCACGGGGGACGGCACCGGCGCTGGAGGTACGGCGGGAGATATCGTTCCGGGGACCAACATCGGGTCGTTTGGACGGGATGTCAAGGTAGGCGATCTCAACAACGTAATTTCGAATTACAACAACAACCTAGCCGGGCATCTCACCCCGGCGGGACAGGCGCTGGTGAGTGCGGGTCTCTTTACGCAAGCCCAGCTCGTCGCCTTGGGCGCAGTGTTACCCACGCTGCAGGCGGCCCCAGCCGGCCAAGTGGGCTTGAGTCCACTGCTGACCTTCGACCTGCGCATGGGGTGGGCTCTGAAGCCCGGCAAAAAATGGGCGCGCTTCGGCGAGAGCTTTACGATCGAGCCCACTGTGTCCATTTTCAACCTTTTCAACTTCGCCAACTTCGACAGTCCGAACAACCTTTCCAGCGGCGAATTGAATGGCGGTGCCGGTTCTCCTAATGGAACCACAGCCGGCTTGCGTACCAACAAAATCGGCTTGGGAACCGGCGTGTTCGGCTTGGGTGCTCCCCGCCAGTTTGAGTTTGGTGTGAAGGTGACATTCTAGCGAGAGCTTACCCTGAAATAAAAAGTGTCCTTGCACGAAAACCTCGGTGGGGTGATTAATCACCCCACCTTTTTTTGTCTGAAATCAAGAAAACATCCGGCCATAATCCTGGAAGAGATATTCCAATCAAATGGTACGAGGCCGGGAAGATTGGAATAGTGCATCGCCGGTCTTCCACCTCCATATCTTGATCTTGCCTCCTGATTTGGCAGAGTTTTCAGTCAGACGAATGAGGCAAGCCTCCCCTGTTTTAGATTCAGGACATCCTCGCGCCAAATTACCTAATCTTCGACTCCCATGATGGAAGGACGGGTCTGACTCTCCAAAAAACCGTATTCTGAATACTGAATAAGGAATTATGTCACTGGCAAGTAGTAGACTCAGGGAACCCGTGTTTTCAGTGATTCCATAATAAACATAATATTTTCAGCATCATACGAACCACCTTGCGAAACGAAATTATCCCTTCTAATTTGGCTCGATAGTTGCAACCTACCCTTTCGTCCCGCTGAGGTCAGTGGGCTCAAAAGTCAAGGTCTCCAGTTTAATCACTGCCACCTTTAGGTTTCCTTTCCCTGTTGCGAATCAGCTCTTGATGGGTTGCAAGACGTCTGATTTTGCCCTCCAAATGAAGTCATTTTTGGAGGACTAGAGGCTAAATCGGAGTTCCAAAGAGTAGTTCCTTCTTTCGTGGGTTGCGAAACGACTGAACTGCACATACAGATTGAATGGCTTTCCCGGGTTGGAGGCAGTCTAACCGTTCCACAGGATCAATTGCCTCTGAGTTCCTAAAGAGTAGTTTCCTATCTCGTGAGTCGCAAAACGACTGATCTGCACAGACAGATAGAATGGCTTTATCGGGTCGGAGGCGGTCTCACCGTTCCACAGAATCATTTTGTATTGTAAGGGTTGCAACAAGTTTTAGAATTCTCGCCAAGCAGAGTAGTAGTTGGAGTCTACACATCTGTTTTTGCCTCACTAAGCTGTTTATTTTCAAAAACGTATGAAAACACCCAAGCAGCCCAGATTGGCTCGGGCTGTTTGATAGACAGGAGAGCATATATGAGAAAAGGGTCGCAACATGGAGGATTCACTAAGTTTTTAGTGGGTGCGATTCTCTTATTCCTTTGTTGTCTTGGTTTAACCTTTGGTCAGGATTTGACTAAGGGGTCCATTAGCGGAATGGTCGTGGATAGCAGTGGTGCGGTCATTCCGAAGGCACAGGTCACACTTGCAGGGGAGATCGAGAAGAGAAGCGCAACTACAAACGATGAGGGACGATTTGAATTCCCGAACTTGATCCCGGGCCTGTATACCGTCAAGGCCGAGATGGCGGGATTCAAAACGATCACCGTCAGCAACGTGACCGTGTACGTTGGAAAAACCTCGGGTTTGAAGTTAACCTTGGAAGTTGGGAATGTTTCTCAGGTGGTTGAAGTGCAGGCAGGAGCGGATACGGTGGATCTTTCAAGCAGCGCCGTCTCTTCCAACCTGAACGTTCAACTCTATGAGAACCTGCCCCTCCAACGTGGAGTGACCAGTTTGTTTTATCTGGCGCCTGGCGCGACGCAGGGGGTGGTCGATCCCGTTCGAGGTGGATCGGGTGCCGCCAACCCGTCGGTTTCAGGCGGTTCGGCATTGGATAATATGTACATTGCGGACGGGGTCAACATCACCGACTCCGCATTTGGTGGATTTGGTGTCTTTTCACGCTCATACGGATCGCTCGGGGTAGGCATCACCACTTCCTATGTGCAGGAAGTCCAGGTGAAGACCGGCGGTTTTGAACCTCAGTATGGTCAGTCCGAAGGCGGCATTGTCAATATCATCACCAAATCCGGGACCGACCAGTATCATGGTGATGCTTGGGGGTTCTTCCAACCACAAGCATTCGAGGCCAACCGTTTTCAACGCGATGATTTTGCCGTGAACAAGGTGGGGAAAGTCCTGCATCCGGAAGGTTATGATTACGGGGTGGATCTGGGAGGACCGATCCCTGCAACCAACAAGAAGATGTTCTTCTTTGGATCGTTCAACCCCTCGATTCAACGCAGTATTGTGCAGGGGGCTGAGGGGTCCGGGATCTTGAAGCTGCTGGGGACGACGTCAACAAGTGCCTTCTCCAAGAATTATGCCCTCAAAATCGATGCCAACATTCACACGGGACATCAGGTTAACTTTTCTATTTTTGGAGATCCCACGACCACCAACAATGGGCCCTGGGCCACATTGAACATCGACAATTTGACTGCCAACAGCAAACTGGATTATGGCACGCGAAGCATGGCGTGGCGTTATTCCGGAACCCTCTCTCCCACCTGGACCGTGAACAGCTCGTTCAGTTGGGGTCACAATCATTTCGATGAGACCGGTTTTGCCAACATCAACCAGCTCGTCGACCGAACCCAGACTGATCGTGGAAACTTTACGGCAGTGGGCCGGGGATTTATTGAGCCGACCCAGAATGACACGTACCGCTACTCAGTCGATACCCAGAAGATCGTTAAAGCCCTGGGCAGCCACACCCTCGCCTTGGGGTATAACTATCAGCGCGCTTTCTACTCGGGAAATCGTGACCGTAGCGGCCCGACTTTCTTGATCCCCACAACAAACGCTGATGGGACCTACAAAGTACCTTCGATTGCAGCCGGACAGACCACAAACGCCACGTGGTCGCTCAGGATTGACGACGCCTGCACCTTGTGTCCCATATTGAATATTCCCGGTACCGGCGCCACCTCAGGCCCGCAACACGTCTATCTCAAGCAGGACCGCGGCGAGTTCGGTGTTCCTAAATTTGACACGCGTTCGAACTACCACTCGGCTTACCTGCAGGATACTTGGCGGTTAAACAGCCATGTGACGGTCCTGGCCGGATATCGTTGGGAGCAGGAGCAGATGATTGGCTCCCCGGGACCTTCGGGCAAACGCAACCACTACACTTTTACCGACAATTGGTCCCCCCGATTCGGGGTGACAATCGATCCTCTGGGTCATGGAAAAACGAAGATATTTTACAACTTTGGCCGATTTTCGGAGTACTTCCCCCTAGATGCCGGCGAACGATCACTCTCGTCCGAGCTCGATTTTATAAATGCCCGGATCGCACCCGCTTTTACCGTCGTGAATGGGCAGCGGGTTGCTACTCTCAACCAGTTTGGGACAGTAACTCCTATCCTGGACGCGGCACACTTACTCACCGGGGCTGTGGGGGGCACCGGGAGCTCGGTCTCAGTTTCGGCACAGGATGCCACAAATCCAATCCTTCCTGGAACCAAATTGGGATTTGCACAAGAACATATGATTGGATTTGAGCAACAGTTGCCCCACGGCCTTGTGCTTTCGGCACGATACATCGACCGACGACTGAAACGAATCATCGAAGACGCAGCCGTTGATCCCCCTGAAGATAGTGCATTCCTGGGTGCATTTGGTCAAACCTACTTTATCGGGAACATAAACTCCAGGACGGATGCCGCAGTAAACCCGATTGAGTTTGTTTTCCCTGTCGGGGCCCCGGTCCCGGCCAAGTGTGATCCCAACCTGGTCTCCACTGCGTTTGACCGAAATAATAATGCCCTGGGTCAATTTTGCTTTGCCACACTGGGCGTCAACGGTCAACCCGCGGGCAACTCGGGGGCGGACGGTGTTCCGGATGGATTCGTTGATCCGGTTCACATTTACCGGGCCGTCGAAATTGAGGTCAACAAGCGGTTCTCGAACAACTGGCAGTTGCTCGCCAACTGGAGAATTGCCTCCCTGCGTGGCAACTATGAAGGACATTTCCGCAATGACAATGGCCAGACCGATCCGGGTATCAGCTCTCTGTTTGATTTCACGGCAGGCTCGTTCGGTTTGTTGGGCGATCAGTTCTCCATCGGACCGCTCAACTCCGATCGTCGCCACGTCGTGAACATCTACTCCAATTATGGGCTGACCTCGAGCGTGTTGGGGGACCGTTGGAAGTTCTTCAACGGCCTGAATCTGGGCGTGGGTTTCCACATCGAATCCGGTCTGCCGATGAGCAACCTGGCAGCACATCCCGTTTATTTGAATTCGGGTGAAGTGCCGCTGGGTGGCCGTGGTATACTCGGACGGACCCCGGCCGATTTTCGCCTCGATCTGCATGCCGATTATCCGTTCAAGATCACCGAACGAGTGAAGTTCACAGTCGTTGGTGACATCTTCAACATCACGAACACGCAGACGCTGCGATCAATCAATC
The DNA here is from genome assembly GCA_020073085.1 of Terriglobia bacterium. Taxonomy (NCBI): domain Bacteria; kingdom Pseudomonadati; phylum Acidobacteriota; class Terriglobia; species Terriglobia bacterium. The sequence continues at coordinate 31,421 of JAIQFV010000032.1, forward strand.
AGCTCAGCGAGAGCACCTTCCAGCAACCTAATCCGGATTTCAAGCAACCCATCTCCTGGTACAATCCGGTTAGTTTCCGGCTGGGTTTGAAACTGAGCTTCTGATTTAACGCTTCTGCGATTCAATTGACGAGGGAGGGGAGTGATCCCCTCCCTCTAGTTTTTTATGTTATCCTGAATGTGTGGGGACAGACACCTGCCTTCTCGGAAAATTGAACATTGTTTGAGAGTAGGTGTCTGTCCCCTTTGGTTGGAAAATGAAGGGAGAGTTAAGGACGTGATACACCGCTATCGATGGTGGATCTCATTATTGCTATCGTTCGTTTTCTGCTCACCCGTCTTTGCCCAGCAACCGCAACGCATGACGAATTCGATCCATGGACAGCTTCGCTTCGCTGAGGGCGGCCTAAAAGCAGAAAATGTCCTCGTACGTTTGGAGACTCAAGAGGGCGGAGTGGTGGCGGAAGTGCGCACGGACCGCAATGGAAAATTTGATTTTTCCAACATTTCCCAGGCGATGTACAAAGTGACCGCCACAATGGAGGGCTATCTTCCGGCTTACCAGGAAGTCAACTTGATGACTACTTACACAGAATATGTCATCCTGACCTTGATCCCCGACAAGAATAAGATGACTCGGACCAAAGCGGATAACGCAGGGATCCTGCTGGACTCCAAGGCGCCGAAAGAAGCCCAGGACGAGTACGAAAAAGGTCGCGCGGAGCTGTTGAATGCATCAGATCCCGCCAAAGGAATCCCTCATCTTGAAAAGGCTGTAAAAATCTATCCCGATTTTGTGGAGGCACAGCTCTTATTGGGAACCGCTTACCTGGACTCTCATCAACTGGATAAAGCCGAGCCGGCGTTGCTCCACGTCCTCAAAATCGCTCCCAAAACGGCGCAGGCGAATTTTGCCCTGGGTGAGGTTTACCGGGAAAAGAAGGATTTTCCAGCGGCCGAGAAAACACTGCTTGAAGGCTTGAAATTGGATGACAAATCCTGGCAGGGGCATCTGACCCTGGGACGTGTCTATTGGGAGATCGGAGATGTTCCCAGGTCGGGAGTCGAGGTCGGAAAGACTCTCCAGTTGAAGCCCGATTGCACCGACGGGTTGCTCCTCGCTGGAAATCTTCTCTTGCGGGCCCGCAAACCGGTCGAAGCCCTCGGGATGTTCCAGGAATATCTTCGCCTGGATCCGAAGGGTCCATACGCGGACCAGACAAAGAAATCGGTGGAGAAGATAAAGTTGGCCCTTGCGGAAGAAAAGAAGTAGTTCGGCTCCGCCATTCCCGGGGTCCGGCCTCTTCGGCCGACAGGAAGCTTTCTGTTCCCGCCTGAAGAGCTGGCCCCCGGATGACGACTGGCCGGGCTGTGAATCCCGCCTCCTTCAACCCTCTATTTCAAAAAAGCACCGGTCCCGTCGTAACATTCTTAATCCGCTCATGAGGACGCGTCGAGCTGACTGCTTCCTGTCGTCCCTTGCCTGCACTCTTTGCGACCAGAATGATGTCAGAGTTGGGTGGGGCACCCCCAAATTGATTTGCCTGCTGAAGCAGCGCGGTCGCCGCAGCCCCGTCACCGGTGCTGGTGTTTCCAAAGACAACCAGGTTTCCGACAAAATTATTGGCCGAGCCAAGTGTGCCCGGAAATACCTGGCTCAGGAAAAGGGCAACATGGCTGAATTGGTCCATGGTGAACACATGCTGGTCAATCATAGTGCCGGAGGAATTGAACAATTGGGCCGTCATGACAATGGGACCGAATGTGTTGTCAAATGGATTTGCCATGGCAAACCCGATGTCCTGGTTGGTGGCCGCATCTCGAACCACCGGCAGAGAGAACTGACTGAAGATCGGGGTGGGTGGGACGCCCACCGTGAAGATCGGAAATCCCGTGAATTGATTTCCTTGATAGAAGGTAAAGGTCAGGTACCCTCCGATCACGTCAGCTCCTAAGTTACCTGAGGCGTCGGTCTCGAAGATCCGCAGCCAACCTGTTTTCAACTGACCTGTTCCCGCGCTCAGCAAACGGCAGGCAGAGAAAGGGGAAATCGCAAAAACTGTCTGAAGACCAGTGGCCGAATCGGTGCTCAGAGGACAGTCTGTCTGGAATCCAATATTGAGGCTGTTGGCCGGGTTGGCATCATCAAAGGAATCGACCACCGCATGCACCAGAAAATTATTGGGATTTGAGACCAAAAGGGTCGCCACGTAGGTCCCGGAACCGGACTGGCCGTTGGCAATGTGGGCGTAACGGAGGATGCTGTTCAGATTGGTTTGCCCAGGAATCGGGACGGATAAGAACAACATGAGGAACATTGCTGTCAATAAACTGATGAATATCGGCTTTCTTGTTTTCATGGGCGTTCTCCTCTCAGATGACAGGGCAGTGAGGATTCCCTGCCTCCCCTCGCTGGCCGTCGAAACAACATGACCCTTCAATGCCTTGGAATCGCCCGGGGACCTCTAGAACTAAATTTCAACCCCGCCCGGTATTGCTACTTACACCTGTTGGAGGATAAAGTTTAAGGAAAAGTTGCTTTGCCGGGCTGACTCTTGTCATTTCCACCGCAATGGGAGCCCGAAAATTCCAAAATCCAAATTCCAAAATCCAAACAAAACTCAAATTCCAATTGATCAAACAGAGGCAGTTGTCAGTTCTCAGTTGTCAGTGAACAGCCATCAGCTATCAACGCGAGGAGTGAGGAGTATAGAGCCCTTGAGCCGCTCTTCACTGATGACTGAGAACTGACAACTAATTCCGACAATTGCTCTTGCATTGGTTTGCTGACGGCTGATAGCTGATGGCTCCTTACTGAGAACCGAGAACTGACAACTGAGAACTTCTCGATAAACAAGGGCAAGTGACATCCCGCTCAAAATACTGGTACAATCCATCCTCAGGAAGCAGCAAATCTATCATGCCAGAACGCAAGATACTACAGCTGGGAGTACCGTTGTTATGGGAGCGATCCCGGAGTGTGGCCGATATGAAGGACGCCGGCGTGCGCACGGTCATCCAGGACCTCGATGACACCCTGGCCTGGTTTCGGGCCACGACCGGATGGGGCCGTGGTATTTCCGCCCCACAGATCGGTGAGTTGACGCGCATCAGCTTCATTCACGTGGACGACGTCCTGTCGGGTGAAAGCCGGCTCATGAGCGAATCCGATACACAGCTTCAGTCGCACGAGCGCCTGGTCCTCATCAATCCCGAGATCGCGTGGCGCTCCAAGGAAACCTTCGCGCTCTGGGACGACTGCTTCAGCTTTCCGAACCTGCTGGTGAAGGTGTCCCGTCACGAGGCGATTGAGGTCACTTACGCCAACCCACGGGGAAAACCGCAGCGGCTGCGCGCAGAGAGAGGTCTGTCGGAACTCTTGCAGCACGAAATCGACCACCTCGACGGTATTCTCGCGCTGGATCGTCGCCTCGACGATCACTCGGTTGCCACTCGTGAAGCCTTCGCGCAGATGGAAATGACTCCCCAGCGCCTTGGGGCGACTCAGGTCTGGAAGCCCCAGCCGGAGAGTTCCACTCCCCAGGCCTCTCTTCGCAACCCGAAACCCGCGACGCGGGCACGCCTCCTGATCCCACAGAACCTGCGAAACCTGTGGACCAAGTATGTCTCGAAGCGTTGAACTCGGGGTGCTCACGGTCTCTGCATTCGAGGCACTTTGAGACCATGCGTCTTCTGTGTGGTTCGGCGGAGAGAGGCGGAGGGAGATAGAGAGCCGGAGATTTCGACCGATCTGAATTCCGCAATCCGCAATCCGAACTCCCCAATCCGCAATTGCATTTTCCACGCTCATCCTCTACACTACCTCGCGCAACGATGGCGCTATCGTCTAGCCTGGCCTAGGACGCCGCCCTCTCAAGGCGAAAACACGGGTTCAAATCCCGTTAGCGCTACCACACCTATCACCAGCCCCCGAAGACTCTTCCTTCCGCGTCCCTGTGGTGTTTTAATTGTTGTATGCATATTCAAGAAAGCCCCAAAATCCTCGAGCCAAGATCTGAACTCGAATGATAGCCAGTCATCAGTTCCATTTACAGGCGTCGGAAGTTCTATTGGACACGGAATGACGCGGAGGGGCGCGGATTGAGGAGCACTGTAATACTTGGTCATTTGTTGATTTCCCCTGAAAGGAGAAACAATGTTCAAAAAGCTGCCTTCCCTTATTCTGGTCATCCTGCTCATCAGCGTCTCAGGAGGTCGGCTCGCTTATGGCAACCAAAATCAGGAGAAGGCGCAGGCCTCGGATCAAAGAGTACGAGATAACGTGAAACGGATTGGAACGGGGGAAAAAGCACACATTGAAGTCACGCTGAAGGATAAAACCATCCTCCGGGGCTATGTCAGAGAGGCCAGCGAGAGCAGCTTCGTGGTCGTTGATTCCAAGACAGGGGCCGACTCTGCGGTGCAATATCAGGACGTGAAGAAGATCAAGGGAAAGGGGCTTTCGACGGGGACCAAGGTCGTCCTCGGATTCGGAATCGCAGTGGGTGCCTTGGCGATCCTCGTTCTGATCGGACTGAACCAAGCCGACTGAAGCGTGCGGGCTCGCTCCTGCTGGCGGAACGATTTGAGCGCCCACCCATTGTCCCCCGCTCCTGCCCACTGCCAAAACAAAGCGCCCCGATCCGCCGTGGGCGAATCGGGGCGCTGAATGGAACAAGACAACGGCGAGGCGGTTAGAAGTACACCTTCGCCGCCAGTTGAACGAAGCGCGGATCTCGTGCTGTCGTGACACGTCCAAAATTAGTGGAGTTAATGTTCGCCGTGGGCGTGTTGAACTGCGTGTGGTTGAAGAAATTGAAGAATTCGAAACGCAGTTCGATCCGGGTGGACTCGGTCAACTTGGTGTCTTTGAACAAGGCGAAATCAAAGTTGTTAAGCCCCGGTCCGTGGAAGTTGTTGCGGCCCTGGTTTCCATAGGTTCCGAAGGCCTCCCGCGCAAAGGTGTTCGGGTTGAAGAAATAATGGTCGCGGGAAGTGGTTCCCCCCGCTACCCCATTCACAAAAGTGCTGGTCCGTGGGTCAGCGAACTGCGCAGATCCGAGGCTGTTCGGGCGATCCGGACAAGCATAATAGTTCCAGTTGGTGCAGATCAAACCTCGCAGGCCGCCATCATACACGTTGATAGGAAAGCCCGACTGAAAGGCAGTAATACCGGTGATCTTCCAACCTTCGGTCAACCGACTCGGCAGCTTGGAAAAGCCCGCCATATGTCGGAAGGGCAGTTCATAAGTGTAACTGAAAACGAACCGGTGTCGCGCATCGAAAGCCGAGTCACCGCGCAGCGCCGCCTGGTTGTATACGTTGAAGCCCTGAGCGGTTCCAAATCCGGTGTTTTCGAAAGAAGAGCCATTGTCAATGGCGTGAGCCCACGTGTAGGCAGCGAGGAACTGCAGACCCTTCGAGAAGTGCTTTTCCACCCGCAATTGCAGGGCATTATAGTTGGAATTGCCAATGCTCGAGATCATGCCGATCCCACCGAAAATATCGCCGGGATAACGGAAGTTATTCGGGAAGAAGAGATTCTGGTTCCCGCGATTGGTGACACAAGTAGGATTGGCGGCACAGCCGGTCGGGTTGGTCCCCAGGTTGAGTTCGTACGAGGCCACCAACCGGTGAGCGCTTGCCCCCACGTACGCCACCGAGAGAATCGTGTCCCCTCTCAGTTGCCGCTCCAAGGTCAGGTTCCAGTTTTGCGCATAGGGACTTTTGAAGGTTGGATCCAGGACGCTGATCCCCAGCGGTTCGTATTGAGTGAAGTCGACGCTGCTGCCAAACGGCGGTGAAGTGGAAGCTGGAAACTTGTTGCCAATGCACTTCCCGGTCTTGATGTCGCACCAAGGGTTGGCAAACTGTGGGTTCCCAGCGGCATCGCCGATTCCTCCCGAGCCGAAACCAAACGGCGGGGATTGCAGGAATTGCAGGGTCATTTCTTCTTCGGAGCGGTTAAAGTAGATTCCATATCCGGCCCGGATGCTCATTTTTCCAGACCCGCCGGACAACCAACCCCAGTCCGGGCTCCAGGCGAATCCAAATCGTGGGCCGAACTGTTTCCAAGCGGTCGATCCGGCGGCGTCGTTGATATCACCTTGGAAGACATACCCGAGCGGGGCCGTGGGAAAGAGTCTTGACTGCAGGCCAGGTCGGAACGCCACCGTGGCGTGATTCTCATGGTAAATGTCACTGAGCGCCGTATCGATCTGCCAACCGACTCCAAAGGTCAAGGTCAAGTTCGGACGGATGCGGAATTGATCCTGAGCATAGGAATAGTATTGTTGGGCACGGGCGTCAATAACGTCACCAGTGCCTTGCAAATAGCTGTCCGGGATCCCCAGGAGGAAATCAACTCCCGCCAGCCCAGTCGTGTACGGCCCGGTTGCCGCAAAAGTGAAGTTGCCATTGTTGTTGGCGGAGAACGGGTTGTAAACCTGGAACCGTCGCATGTCGAAGCCGAACTTCAAAGCATGCCGTCCCACGGTCCAGGAGATGTTATCAGTCACCTGATAGGTCTGGTCAATTCGCGGTTGCGGACCATTGTTTGAAAAACCCAAGGTAAACAAGCCGCTGACGGTGACCAGAGGAAGACCGGCCCCGCCTGGATTTTGTGGCGTGATCCCCGAGAAACCCGCGGAAGAGGGGAGAGTCGGAGTTTGAGGAAAAACAGCCCCGAAATTCAAGCGGGTGTACCCAAAGCGCGCTTCATTGAGCATCCGGTCACTCAGGATGTGAGTCCAGGACGCGGTCCACTGGTGTTGATGACTTGTGCTGACCTGGTCGAACCCGGGCAGATTCGCCCCAGTGAATGGAAGTTGGGCACTTGCCGGAGCGGTTTGCCAGAACCAGTTCACAAAGATATTGTCTTTGGCTGCTCGGGCCAGATCCACACGCCCCATCAACTGGTGCGCTTTAGTGCCATTCACCGCGTTAAAGAGAAAAGAGTTCACACCCTGATTGGGCAGCGGCACAAACTTGTTCATCAGCCCAGAGGCTACAGAATTGAAATTTGAGGTTGGGATGTGTCCGTTGGGAAAAAGTGTGGCGCAGTCCGAGGGCTTTCCGGTCTGCGGGTCTTTTGGGCAGCCGGGCGGGGCGTAAGGAGTGCCCGCAGGATAAGTTTTTCCATCCTCTCCCACCATCGGGAAAGGAGAAGTCCCCGTCGATGTGGCGAGGGCTGGAAAGATACCCCCCCGCTCCGCGGTGCTGAATACGGTGACGCTCCCTCCGCCACCTGGATTGCGGTTCCGGGTGCCCTGGTACGAGAAGAAGAAGAACGCCTTGTCCTTTTTGATCGGTCCGCCCACGGTTCCCCCGAACTGGTTCTGGTGGAAAATGACCGCCTGTCCTGGGGCACCGAAGAAGTTGCGTGCATTCAGACTGGTGTCCCGGAAAAATTCGAAGGCACTCCCGTGGAACGCGTTGGTGCCACCCCGGGTCACCGCGTTCAAGATGGCGCCGGAGTTGCGGCCGAACTCCGGATTGAGCGTGTTAGTCACCAGGCGGAATTCGGCAATGGCATCGGGACTGACGATGATTAAAGGAGTGTTGAGTGGTAGGTCGTTCGCATCCGTCCCGTTAACCATGTAGCTGTTCTGCTGTGATTGGCTTCCATTGGTGGCATAGTTGGTTCCAAATCGATCCGAGGCACCCACCACGCCCGGCTGTAATTGTTGCAATTGCACCCAATTTCGGCCATTGAGAGGAAGATCCCGGATGGCATCTCCAGTCACAACGCCACCAAGCTGCATGTTGGTGGTTTCCACCTGGGCGGCGTTGGCCTGAACCGCAACCTCCGTGGTCACCTGCCCGACTTCCATCGTGATGTTAACCACGAAAACCTGGTTCACCATCAGCTTAATCCCTGTTGTCACAAAGGTCTTGAATCCAGCCTTTTCTGCGGTCACTTTGTAATTTCCAATCTGCAATTGGAGAAAATCAAAAGATCCGTCTGTCCCCGATGCCATCTCCCTCGAAATATTCTTATCTACATTAGTGGCGATGATTTTGACATCGGGAACTACAGCGCCAGAAGGATCCGTAATAGTGCCCCGGATCCTGGCATTCAGTTGCTGAGCCATGACCAGACTGCACGTGCAAAGGCTCAGGAGAACGCCAAGAATGAGGCACGTATATATCTTTCTTCTTGTCATCATAATGTTGTCCTCCGTCTTTAATCGTTTGTTGTTACTCCCCCATCAGTGCCGTCTCAGGCGCGCGAGGACATGGGGAGGCACGAAGGCAACTGCAACGTTCGAGTTGCCTAAGTTGAAGGTCTGCTTACGGGCGTTAAAAGCGACCCGAATAGGTTTTCCTAAAGGATGGAAAAAGGAGAGAAAAGACGCCGACCGTTTAATCCGCCAATTTTGGGCGCTCCAACACGGCGTCCTAGAGCCTTCTAACTTATGTTATGACTCCCCCGTCAGTGCTGCCCGAGGCGCACGAGGACATGGGGAGACGCCAAGGCAGCTGCAGCGTTCGCGTTGCTTAAGTTGAAGGGTTGCTAACGGGCGTTAAATACGACCCGAAAAGGTTTTCCTAAAGGATCACTCTTGTCCAAATTAGCTTTTTAAAATGAAAGGGGTTGAGCCATCACGTATGATGGATTCGCAGTCCGGAAGATTGCAAATTCACATTCGGAGGCTCAACCGTGAACACATTTTGCAGCATTTTCAGTCAACTTC
>JAIQFV010000033.1 GCA_020073085.1 Terriglobia bacterium
TGATTCGATACGAGGTCACTACCAATCGCTATCATGGAACCGTGGACTTGATTGAACAAGCGATTCGGAAACGTCAGAAGCATTGGCGGTCCAACAAGATTCGTGCTCTATGCAAAGTTATTTAATGCCGTTACTATAGTCCGGCGCGGAGGGGAAACCCTTTGATTTGTGGCCAATAATGTTGCGATCGATGTCCGACGCCTCGACGCTTTAAGTCAAATTTCTCTGGACACTGGCAAGCAGATGGTTGCCGATCGTCGCGCTCGACGTCATGATGGAAGAACAGAAGTTCCTGATGCTTCCCTGACAATACCGAGAGCTATCCCAATCAGTCGCCTCCTCTTGTAATCTTATGGAGTCGAAAGGAGAGAACCATGCAGAGCAAAAATGGAATTCGTACTTCCAAATGGCTGGGAGTTGCTTGTGTGATTTCTTTTGTGCTTGTCTTTTTTGCTGATGAGATGTCCTCCCGGATGCAGGATGACAAGAATATCCACGTGGACAAAACACCGGGGGCTTTTCAGGACAGGAGCGAAGCAGCGACCTCGGGTGCTGCCACTCGCAAGGGTATACCCGGTGAGTCGCCGATGCTGCCTGGACATGTCGATCAACGCGAGATTGACAAGGGCGAGCTCCGTTTGGAAGACCTCATCGAAGCAGGTCGCTTTCTCTTTGTGACCCAATTCAACGTGTTGGATGGGTTTGGTCGCCCGGCGGCCACCGGCGACGGCAAACTGACCAAGCGCGTTGCCGGCTCGGCCCCCTTCATGATCCGAACCTCAGCGCCGGAAACCAATTCCTGCGCCGGATGCCATAACCACCCTGTCCCCGGCGGGGCCGGCGATTTTGTGGCCAATGTCTTTGTGCTGGCGCAAGTCCGCGACCCCGTCACCGACTCCGTCTCTGCTGAATTCAGCGATGAACGAAACACGCTTGGCATGCATGGGTCCGGGGCGATTGAGATGCTCGCACGCGAGATGAGCACGGATCTGATCGGGATTCGAGAGGCTGCGAAGAATGAGGCCCGAATGCGCGGCATCCCGGTGACGAAGGCTCTTGTGACCAAAGGCATCAACTTCGGGCAGATTATGGCCGGGCCGGATGGCAGCATCGATACAAGCAAGGTCGAGGGCGTGGATGGCGACTTGATTATCAAACCTTACCACCAAAAAGGGGTGGTGAATTCGGTCCGCGTCTTTACCGTCAATGCCTTCAACCACCATCACGGCATGGAGGCGGTGGAACGATTCGGTCGAGATCGGACGGGCGAAGATGATTTTGACGAGGATGGGGTCGCGGATGAACTTTCGGTAGGAGACATTACGGCGGCCACGATCTTTCAGGTTTCTCTGCCCGTTCCAGGACGTGCCCTGCCTGAAGAACCCGAACTCCGAGACTCGATTAAGCGTGGCGAGACCGCCTTTACCAGGATCGGCTGCGCCGGATGTCATCGCAGTGAGCTGATCCTGAACAATCCGGTTTACAGCGAACCCAATCCCTTTAATCCCGTGGGCAATTTGCGCCCTCAGGATGTTGCGCGTCCCTTCACCTTCGATTTGACCCGGGATGGTCCCAGGCCCCACTTGGAGAGGATTTCCGGAGGTCGGGCGGTGGTCCGCGCGTATACGGATTTGAAGCGCCATAAGATTGCCGACGACGCCGATCCCTTCTTTGCCAATGAGCGAGTCATTCAGGCGGGAGTTCCACTCGATCAATTCATCACCCGCAAGCTTTGGGACGTGGGCAGTTCAGCACCTTATGGGCATCGAGGCGACTTGACCACCATCAGTGAAGCAATTCTCCACCACGCCGGGGAGGCGCGTCCCACGCGGGAAAGCTTCGCGGCGCTCCCTGCCGAGGATCAGGCTGACATTATTGCGTTCCTGAAAACTCTTCAGGTGCTGCCCGAAGGATCGCCCAATGAGATTAGCGTCAAGAGGATCAAGGCCTTCAAAGGGCAATAATAGGTGAAATAGCTTTCCCCGTCCCGGCGCGGTTGTTGGCGTATATGCATCTTCTCCTCTCATGATTAGGATCACATCTTCGCGGGCTGTCGCCGAAATAGAATCGCCGGGTCGGCCCCGACGGATCGGGCCGGCCCACAACGTGAAATCATTTGATTATGTTGTAGGCCCGGTGCCCCCACCGGGCGCCCTCGGGTTTGAATAATGACGAGTGTCAGATCTCTGCAATCGTGAAATGGTGTTTCCTCATTGTCAAGACAGCAAACTTTCTTGATCAATTGCCAAATGCAGAGATCTGACACTCAAAATTTTACTTGGTGGGGGATCCCACGTTGGCGAATCCCACCGTTTCGCAGTGGTTTAATATCGCCGCCTTTTGCGTCCCCGGTACAGCAGGCTGCTCGGGTCCTGCTGTGTTCGGAAATGCGGGGAGAAATATTGTGACCGGTCCCGGCTTTAACAACTTTGATTGGTCGATCATCAAGAGAACCCGCATCCGGGAAACTATGAATGTGGAATCCCGAACGGAATCCTTCGATCTCTTCAACCATCCCAATTTCGGGCAGCCCGGACGAACCGTAGGAACTGCGGCCTCAGGCTTTGGGGTAGTCGGTGGCACTCGTTTTGGTACCGGCGATTCGGGGTCTTCGCGCCAGATTCAGTTTGCGTTGAAGTTCATGTTCTAGGAGGTTTTTGGCGGGACGTAACCTTGGCCGTCCTGCTTGTTACCAGTTTGGAGCGGGGAGAACTCAGGCAGACCCGCCTCGACGATTCGGGATTGCCAGATTCCGAGTCTCCGGGGAGGTGAGGGAACTTCGCTTCAATGTACGCCGATGCTACCTCCTGTGACCAGGGGAGAAACCCTTCTCCCCTGGTTTTTTTACAAGGGAATGGCAATCGGGAATTTGAAATGCGTTAAACACCTGAATTTGAGTCGGCTCCAGAGCGGCTGCCGGAAGCAGAAATCGTGTCGTCCGATTTCTTAGCCTAGCCTTGAGGAAGCCTCTCTGCAGCGAAATAGCGCCCTCCCCCCGTAAATTTCAGAATTCAGGGCCAATGTGGTAGATGGATTATTGAACCGCCATGGGGAAGTGTTGGAGGCCCCCTCCGTGCACTTACAAACTGAATCAATCACCCTTAATGAAGAGCAACTGCTGGAGTTCTATCTGAGCCTATCCCTTCAGAAGCGTTCGGAAGCATTTGCCTCGACCGCTCGAGCCGCAGAAATCGCAGGCCTCTCGCAGCGCACAATTCAATTCTGGATCGAGGTCGGCGCCATCCGCGCCCTTTGTGTGGGAAGGAGATATCAGGTCAGTTTGGATTCGCTGAAGGCCTATCTGAGGGCCAAGGCCGACCGGCAAGCCATCTGACCGGAGGCAAAACTCTTTCGCGCAATTCGCGCATTACGCGCTAGACCTTCGTCCCGCCATTACGTATAAACACGCCTTCACCATCACCAAAGATCGTTGACTCCAGACAAGGTAATTTAACCCTTCAAACATGAGGAGGATCCTCAATCATGACTTTACTCTCATGGAAGCTCTTTGTCGGGACTGCCTCGAAGAGGTCATTCCTTCTAATGGGGATAATGTTCCTTTTTCATTGTCCTGCTTGCGTCTTATTTGCCCAAGCACCTCAACCTCAGAGCCCACTGCCGCCGCCATCGGGAAAGATGATGGAAATGGACAATCATTTACATGGGGTGTTTTATTCCGTAAAAGAAGGATGGAAGTCCACCCTCGTGCTCAACAATGTCATCGGTAGCACCAGTCGTGCTAAGATTACGCTCTACAACAAGCACGGCCAGGCGTTGTCGGTTCCCGAGATAACCCTCAACCCGCATGAAAGTCGATACTTTAGTGTCGCTGAATGGCTGACGGGCGACGACGGGAATATCGATGATTTCTCGGAAGGCAGTGTGGAGGTCTTCTTTCACGGCATCAGCATGAGCCTCGGAGCGCAGCTTGTTGTTTCGGACGAGCGCCGAGGCCTCAGCTTCGATGTTCACTTTGACGAAGATATGGATTTTGTCTCTTCACAGCTCGCTGGTCGTCGTGGGAGCACTCCTCAACAACCATAGCAGGTTCTCATCGACGCTCCGATTTGTTGATTTATCCACCCAGCGCACGACAAGACTCCATGGCGCACACCTGCTGATTGGGAAAGCTAGTGCCGCATCAGGACTGCCAAGCAGCATGACGTATGTTCCACGAGCGACTGTCCGCAACACAACCAATGGTCCCGTCGAGGTCAAGACCACGGTGCGCTTCGCAACTGTCGACGGGCCACAGTCCGTCGAAATCTCCCCCGTTGTACTGACTTCGAACGAAGTTCGTGACGTTGACCTGAGTGCTGTCGTTTCTTCTGTCGGAACAAAAGTGCTCGAAGATGCAGGAATTGAGTTCGAACACAATGGCCAGCCCGGGGCGATCATTGCAGCGGCGGCAAGTGTTGACCAAAGCGGAGGCCGGGTATTTGACGTCCCGGTCAAAGATCCTAAGGGATCTATGTTTGGGGGCGGCAGTTATCCCTGGCGAATCGATGGCGACAATCGTGCGGTGGTCCATCTGAAGAACATCGACCGGATGACGGACGGAAAGCCCCGCACAGCCATCGTGAAGATCTGGTTTGAGGGGGGAAGCTATACCCTTCCGGTATTGCTTGCGGATGCCGGTCAAACCGTTTCGATCGACCTGAAGAAATTGAGAGACGATCAGGTTAAAGACGGCGCTGGTCAAGTCCTTCCGTTGAATGTGAGCAAGGGCCAGCTTGAATGGCACAGCCGAGGGGTGCAAGGGCAGTTTATCGGCCGACTGGTGGAGTACAATCCGACAACAGGTATTTCAAGCAGTTTTAGTTGTGGATTCGTTTGCATGTGTGAAACCACTTACTCTTCAGGCTTCGTGGCCCCATCTTCTTTTTCGGGCTTTCCGGGCGACACGGCAAATTTACAGGCCTTTGAGAACGACTACGATTGCAATGGAACTCCTCTGACTTACAATGTCACTACTCTTGCTCTCTTCACTTCCGGGAATTCTTCCATTGCCTCGGTCAGTGGCTCGACCGCGACATTAGGGACCTCCGGTGGAACAGCGAGCATTAATGCAAGCTGGGATACAACCGTGGTCTTTGGGGCGATGACGTGTGACCAAGAACTTAATGTGAATGGATGTCCGGGCTGTGATTCCCAAGCTTTCTTAGGATCGGGATCCATGACGACAACAACGTCTTTGCCAAAGTTTACTGTTCAATATACCTCCTTTATACCTGTTGACCATATAGATGGACCAAATCCTTGTCCGGATATCGTTGACACATTCGGTAATCCCTATCTCCCGATCATTTACAAGGGTGACGCATTTCGCGGGACTTTTCGGACTGCAGAGTCGCTGCTCATGATTCCGGACGCAAGGCAAAATTCCGCGCCCTTTAGTGATACGGGATTCACAAGAAGCTACAGCTTCGGATCGCCAGCCAGTGGCTCAACGTTGTCCCCGGCAGACGAGGACAATGTCGCAGAGGACTGTAAGCTTTGGAATAATCAAGGCAAAGCGGATACGGTCGGTTTTGTCATCGACCCAACTTATTCTTTGCACCAGGGAACGGTACATTTTTCAGGATCGAAGGGAGATCCTCTTGAGCCTCCTTTCATCCAATCCATCGATTGGGACGTTGTCGTAGTAATCAATACGACAAATCCACATTCCCCCACCGCTTCCGTGAGCGCCTTTCATTCGTGCTATCCAGCTCACCAGATCATAGTGAACGAAACGACAGTCTACCAGTATATCCCACCAAGGAATGATGTTCCCTTCCTGCTCGACTGCCTTTTTTTCCACAGAAACATAGTTACAGGTCTGGTGGGCCCCACGCCTATTGCGCCGCACTGAGGGAATAAAGGAGAGAATATGGATGGTATTCGAACTGCAAAGACAGGACGTTTTCTCTTCATCATCGTGGCATTACAACTCTGTCAACTGCATGCTCAAGGAGCAACTCCTCATCCTCAAGCAACACCATCCCTGCGGGGGTTCTTTCAAGCGCTAGTGGAGCAATACAGCCCTTCCAAGTTACCTAAAGACGAGGACCTAATGAAGGTCACGGAGCAGATCGGGGGCGCACGTCCCGAAGAGATTTCCCAAGCGTTGCCATCGGTTTTTGCGGCACTTGCGCATCAGGATGACGAAGTGAAGCTTCTTGCCGCTGTAGCTGTCGCTGACATTGGCTTGCGCCCGGACAGTGCTGGGCTGTTAAACAATTACATAAACGGCATAGGCAATCTCCTCAACTCGCCCAACGATCGCCTACAGGGTGCCGCCGTACTCATTTTGGGTACGCTGAAGCCGGCCCCTCCACCGAAAGTATGGCCGCTTCTGGTGACGTATTTGAACCGAACCGATCGCAACAAACGTATGCAAGCTGCTGCTGTCTTTTACCTCGCTCGTCATCCTGAAAAACCAGAAGTCTTAGAGGCAATCAGGCAATTCTTGTCACAGGCATTAGATGCTGAAACTAGAATAGGTACTCTAAATGCGATAGGCAATTCGCCGCGACTTCAGGATGCTCAAATCATTCACCTGGTGATTGGGTACTTGAATGATCCCGAAAGTCGGGTCAGACTCACGGCCTTACAAACGCTCACGCGCCTGGGGCAGCATGCGTTGTCGGAAGCCGAGCCCGCTTTGCAGAGTTTAGTTGAACGAACCGACGAGCCTGGTGAGGTTAAGGCCTCTGCAAAGAAGACTCTCCGGGAGCTGGCGCAACGCAGAGTGACCGACCAGCTTGACCGCGAGAGTGCGCAAGATATTTCCAAGGCGTTGCCCTCCATTGTTGTGGCCCTGGCAAGTCCCGACGATCAGGTAAAAAACGACGCGGCTGATGCATTGAACCACATTGCAGCGCGTCCGGATAGCGCTGCGCTATTGAAGAATTACATCAACGACATCGGCAATCTCTTGACATTACCTGACAAGCGTCTGCAGCATATGGGCGCGTTCATGCTTGGGAATCTGAAGCCCGCCCCACCGGCGGAAATCGTGCCTCCATTGTTGGCATTCCTTAACCGCACCGATCGTGATTTAGAGGAACAGGCCGGTGTCGTCTTTTACTTAGCGCGTTCGGCCTCGGGGGATCCAAAGGTCGCAGATGGGATTATCCGCTTTTTGTCGCGGCTGTTGGATGTTAGGACCCGCTTAGATGCTCTTGATGGGTTGGCGGCCGCGCCCATCAAGAACCCTTCCCTCATTGACAGCGTGATTGCATCTTTGCGTGATTCCAATCAGGCGGTCAGACTGGCGGCCGTTCAAACGCTCACACGAATGGGAAAGCAAGCTTTGTTGCAGGCTGAACCAACTCTGAAAAGAGTGGCAGAGAATACCGATGAGCCTGCCGAAGTGAAGGACGCTGCAAAGAAGGCTCTAGAAGAAATCGGCCCACGTAAGAAATGAGAAACACAGAGGCCTATCGGGTCAGAATCGAATCTTTGGCTCGGCGGTTTTGAATTATAGGCCGCTCACAGAATGGCGACCGTTCTGAATGCGGCTTTGAACTTATCCCCCAAGAGTTCCAAGGTATTGCCTTTTGAGTCCTCGTGCAGTCAATAGGAGAAAGAACATGCAGAGCAAAAACGGAGTTCGTACTTCCAAATGGCTGGGAGTTGCTTGTGTGATGTCTTGGGCGCTTGTTTTTTGTGCCAGCGAGATGTCATCCCAGATGCAAGAGGATAGGAATGTCCACGTAGACAAGACACCGGGGGCTTTTCAGAACCGGGACGAAGCAGCGACCTCGACTGCTGCCACTCGCAAGGGCATACCCGGTGAGTCGCCAATGCTGCCTGGACATGTCAATCAACGCGAGATTGACAAGGGTGAGCTCCGTCTTGAAGACCTCATCGAAGCAGGTCGCTTTCTTTTTGTGACCCCATTCAACGTGCTGGATGGGTTTGGTCGTCCGGCCGCCACCGGCGACGGCAAACCGACCAAGCGGGTTCCGGGCTCGGCCCCCTTCATGATCCGCACCTCAGCGCCGGAAACCAATTCCTGCGCCGGATGCCACAATCAGCCTGTCCCCGGCGGGGCCGGCGACTTCGTGGCGAATGTTTTTGTCCTGGCGCAGGTCCGCGATCCCGTCACCGACTCGGTCTCTGCCGAATTCAGTGATGAACGAAATACGCTTGGCATGCACGGGTCAGGGGCCATTGATATGCTCGCACGCGAGATGAGCACGGATCTGATCGGGATTCGAGAGGCTGCGAAGAACGAAGCGCGAATACGCGGCATCCCCGTCGCGAAGGCCCTTGTGACTAAAGGCGTCAACTTCGGACAGATTATGGCCGGGCCGGATGGCAGCATTGATACCAGCAAGGTCGAGGGCGTGGATGCCGACTTGATTATCAAACCCTACCACCAAAAAGGGGTGGTGAATTCAGTCCGGGTCTTTACCGTCAACGCCTTCAACCACCATCATGGGATGGAGGCGGTGGAACGGTTCGGTCGAGATCGGACGGGCGAGGACGATTTCGACGAGGATGGGGTCCCAGATGAACTGTCAGTGGGAGACATTACCGCGGCCACAATCTTTCAGGTTTCCTTGCCTGTTCCAGGACGGGCCCTGCCTGAAGACCGCGAACTCCGAGATTCGGTGAAGCGTGGCGAGACCGCCTTTACCAGGATCGGCTGCGCCGGGTGCCACCGGACGGAGTTGATTCTGAACAATCCGGTTTACAGCGAACCTAATCCCTTTAATTCTCCAGGCAATTTGCGGCCTCAGGATGTGGCGCGTCCCTTCACTTTCGATTTGACCCGGGAGGGTCCGAGGCCCCACTTGGAGAGGATTTCCGGAGGTCGAGCGGTGGTCCGCGCCTACACGGATTTGAAGCGCCATAAGATCGCCGACGAAGCAGATCCGTTCTTCGCCAACGAGCGCGTGGTGCAGGGAGGAGTTCCACTCGATCAATTCATCACCCGCAAGCTTTGGGACGTGGGCAGTTCAGCACCTTATGGGCATCGGGGTGACTTGACCACCATCAGTGAAGCAATTCTCCACCACGCCGGGCAGGCGCGTCCCATGCGTGAGAGCTTCGCGGCGCTTCCTGTCGAGGAACAGGCTGACATTGTTGCCTTCCTGAAAACTCTTCAAGTGCTGCCCGAAGGATCGCCCAATGAAATTAGCATCAAGAGAATCAAGGCCTTCAAATGACAGCAATAGGTGAAACAACTGTTCCCGTCCCAAGATCCAAGGTGCCCGCATCACTCATTCATTGGGGGATGGAAATTCTCCTATTCACGATCGCGGCTTCGGGAATGGCGACAGCTCAAAGTCAAAACAAAGAGGCAGGGGACGCCACCTCGGTACTCGCTCGCGAGCAAAAGAGAGAGGCGGAACGAGCCCGGGCGCTGGTCGAGGGGGTGACCCGATTGCCGTTTGAGTATCGCGCAGACATTCAGCTCACCGCGATCGAGTCAGGACGGACGCGATCTCCTCAATGGGAAGAGAAAATGCTTGACGCGTTGTTTCGAGACGCCGGCCAGGCCCAATATCCTTACAAAGAGAGGGATGCAACCGGTAATAGAGACGCCCGGTCGATGAGCCTGGAGGGGGCCTTCGGCCTGAATCTGGACGGCTTGAGCGTTCGTCTCAGAGTGATCCGCGCGATGCTCAAAAGAGATCCTAAGAAGGCGCGGCGGCTGCTGAACGAGATTCGACTGGGGATCCCCTCTTCTCCGTGTAGTTCAACCATGGTTTATGATGTGTCCGACTATTACAAGGTCTGGACGGAGGTGAGTGCAAGACAGGACAAGAAACAGGAGAAGGTGCAAGCGGACGAGGCCCTTCTTCTTCAGCAGCACTTTTGGGCATTGACTTCGCCAGTGCAACTGACCCCCCTGGCCCATCTCATAACAGGCACTGAGCGACCTCACGATGAACTTAATTCGCTGGCCTACCTCTTTGCTCAACAGCTATACCGCCTGCAGGCAACCGACAGGGAACTGGCTTTCATTGACGGCAAGCAAGAGCTCACCAATGCAATCCGGCAGATAATGGAAAAGAGCGGTAAGCTGGCGCCTGCCATCGTTGAATTGGTGCGCGCCTACCGTGACTTTCTGGTGAGAAGCACCACCCCCGTTCACTGTGCCGACATCACTGCGGACCGGGCACACCTGTTGCTGCAGCTTAACCGAATGCTGGAAGATTTCGCTCATGGAAGCGGAATAGCCGCTCTCAATAAACAGGACCTTGAGGCGTCCAAAACAGGAGATTCCGCCCAGGTGGAGCTAATTCCTGATGCCGGCAAGATCAGTTCCGGATTGCTGGGTCGCATATCCAAAGTTCTGAACGTGGCGTCAGCGATTGACAGTTCGCCATACCCCGGCAATTGGGAGGCAGACGCCGATGAAATGCTCCAACGAATCGTTGCGCTTGATACCTCAAACGGACCGTGTCGTATCTGTCTCTTCTACGAAAAGGAGAGTCTGTTTTTCTTCCTGTTCGCATTAATTCCAGGGGGAACAACAAAGGAGCAAATCCTGGAACATTACATTTCTTTCCTGGCGGATGACCCTGCTCAGATGGACAGCCCGATCGAGTGGCTGTTTCGTTTTAAGATTCTCCTGAACACCTCCCGTAAACCCTCGAAAGAACAGCTGGAGAGCATTGCCAAATTCCAGAAAGGAAGAAAACTCGCGGATCTCCCCGGCGGGCCCAGCGAAATGAGCTCCCGGATGTTGGAGATTTTTAAGCAGCAGAAAAATGAGATCATCCAAGCCTATTTAATGGCAGATGGAACTTTGAAGATTCCCTACGCGTTGCCCCCCTATGTTCGAGCCCAATGAGAGCGCATTCTCGCTCTGATTGGGGTCACGTCTTCGCCAGCTGTTGCCGAAACAGAATCGCCGGGGCGGCCCGCAACGTGAAATCATTTGATAATGTTGTAGGCCCGGTGCCCCCACCGGGCGCTCTCAGGGTTGAGCAGCAGCCCGCGAATAATGACGAGTGTCAGATCTCTGCAAACGGCAATTGGCAATGAGAAGTTCGCTGTGTTCAAAATGAAGAAACTGATGAATGGGGTCTGGTCTTTCCATTCTCCAGTTGAGATGTGGAGTTCCGGAAGATCCCGGCCAAGTGCTGGTCGGTCTCCATTTGGCCTTCGATCCGATGGATGGCCCGGAGTAAGGAACCGTTGGCTTTCGTCTTTCCCTTCGGCCTTCACGAGAACCCATCCTATGTCGTAGCTTACTACATAGGCTATTGCGCGATCTGTAGCAGGAGCTGGATTGGAATTATTGGACTGACAGGGAACCACTATGAGATGTTAGCCAGTGATGAGAATTCGTTGCCAAACCAGGGGCTGACGGTGATCCCCCTCGGGAGCGGGAGTCTGGAGTTCGCCCGATTTCTGGCATACGGCAGGTCTTGGGGAGATGCGCACGGACGACTGAACGCGATAGCCTACTCTTTTGATGGCCGACAGCTTCATAGGATTTGGTCCCGATTGGAGCTCCCTCAAGGGAAGATAACTGTGACTTCAGCCAAAATTATCCTCTCGTTTTTGACCTCGCTCCCATCTTCTTCGCGCGAGCGGATACAAGTGTACACCGTAACCCCCGAGGGAATTCAGCTCCAGAATGCCTCCGAACGACCTGCAAAGTAAATTCCGGTGGCATCATTAATGGTGTCGGAATTGTGCGGTCAGGCTTCCACGTTTCATCATTGTGGCGCAGATCGAGACTTGGCCGAGGCTAAGTCTGCATCGATCACAGACGGCTGCGAAGACCGACAGGGCCTTCCCCTGACACCAACATGAAATGTCGAAGCCCGGCCCATTTTCGACAAGGAACATAGTTATCTATCAACTGGGGCGTCGGATGGTTTCCCGGCCTCGCTGTGCAGGGAGAACTCGATGCGCCTCTTACTACGAATTCTGGAGGACACCATGACGATGAGAATTGATCGATTTACTCGTACTTGTCTGGTCGCGATTTTACTGCTGTTGACGCTGATTGCCGCAAGATCATTGTTCCAGCCTCCCGTCGCTCGCGCGGACGCCGCACCCCAATACAAAACTGAGATCGTCGACCAAGGGTTTCTTGCGACTGACGCTGCTGCTGCCGAAATGATACAGCAGCGTTCCCATGAGGGATGGCAGCTTGTCACAGCCACAGTCTACTGGCGTGAATATAACCAGAAAGGACACATAATTGGGCCGCTCTATCTGCTCGTCTTTCGGAAGTAGGTGCTTGCAGGCGTAGCCCTCGTCCAATTGTTCGGGTTGAGAAAGAATCCGTGCCAGGAGAGGGAGGGTCGCATCTGCAGTTTCCATTCTATCCCTATTGAGCGGCGTCTTTGGGGGCGGTCTCCGTTTTGAACAAGCCCGTTCCGCTTTCGGTTAAACTCGCCTTGCTTCACATCAGGCCTGACATTGAAAGTAGCTTCGGGCGGGATCATTAATATCCTATCATCCCACATCGACCTGAAAAATGGATAATGGATTCTGCTGCAAAACCCCCTGTTTGTTGAAACATTCAATTTCTCGGGGGATCACAAATGTATCCTGACACGATAGAAATGCATTGTAGGCCTTTTAAACGCGATTTACTGACGGTCTATCAGTCTATACCCCCGAGAAATGACATAGGCTTCATTCAGAATTGCCTTTTTTTTCATATAAACCCTGTTATTAATCAGACAGGCCCTACGGATGTCCCGTCGCAGTGAGCGAAGAAACGGAACGAGATGATTAGCATTCGAACGAGAAAGATCGGACGTGTTCTCATCATAATCGTGGCTTTACAGCTTTGCCCACAGCTTACTCAAGCAGTACCTCCTGAGGCTCAAGCGCCTCGTTCTCTTCAGCAGTTCTTTCAGGGATTAGTGGAGCAATATAGTCCTTCCAAGTTACCTAAAGACGAGGACCTAATGAAGGTCACGGAGCACATCGCGGACGGACAACCCGAAGAAATTTCCAGAGCCCTGCCCTCGATTGTTGTCGCACTTGCACATCATGATGACAAAATAAAGCTTTATGCCGCTGTAGCTCTTGGAGACATTGCCTTGCGTCCGGACAGTGGTGAGCTGTTGAAGAAATACCTAAATGCCATAGGCAATCTCTTCAATTCATCCAGCGACCGCTTACAGGGCTCCGCTGTGCTCATTTTGGGCAGCCTGAAGCCGGCCCCTCCACCGGAGGTATGGCCGCTTCTATTGACGTACCTGAACCGGACGGATCGGGACACACACATGCAAGCTGCTGCCATTTTTTACCTCGTCTGGCATTTTCCGCGAAAGCCAGAAGACTTAGACGTGATCGAGCGCTTTCTGTCGCGGCCCTTAGGTGCTGAAACTAGAATTGGCATTTTGACCGAGTTAGCTGGTTCGCCTCTTAAAGATGTTCGCGTCATTGACATGGTGATTAGATCCCTCGATGACCCTGAGCAGTCGGTCAGACTCAAGGCCATACAAACTCTCACGCACTTGGGGCAGCATGCGTTGTTGCGGGCGGAACCCGCCATGAAAAGATTGGCAGAGCGCTCCGATGAGCCTGCCGAAGTGAAGGATGCCGCCCGGAAGGCTCTAAAAGAAATCGGTCCTGGTAAGGATTGAGAAGCAAAGCGGTCTATCGGCTCAGAATCGAACCTTTCGCTTGGCGGTATTAGATTACAGGCTGCTCACATAAAAGCGACCGTACTGAATAGCACTTTGATCTTATTCCCCAGAAGCTCCAAGGTCTTGCCTTTTGAATCCTCGTGCAGTCAACAGGAGAAAGAACATGCAGAGCAAAAATGGAATTCGTACTTTCAAGTGGCCGGCTGTTGCTGGCGTGATGTGTTGGGTGCTTGTTTTTTGTGCTAGCGAGGTGTCATCCCAGGTGCATGACGATAAGAACGTCCACGTAGACAATAATGACGAGTGCCAGATCTCTGCAATCGTTAAATGGTGTTCCCTCATTGTCAAGACAGCAAACTTTCTTGACCAATTGCCAAATGCAGAGACCTGACACTCGATGAATGGGATGAATGGGGTCTGGTCTATCCATTCTCCAATTGAGATGTGGCATTCCGGAAGATCCCGGCCAAGTGCTGGTCCGTCTCCATTTGGTCTTCGATCCGATGGATGGCCCGGAGACGGTGACATGCTCCAAGTATTTCGTAACGCTGAAATGGAGATTGGATAGACCCCAATCGCTGATAATCCGTAGGAGAAGGCCGATGAGAAATTGGATTGTGACCATAGCATTCACACTACCCACCTTGCTCTTATTCCCTGTGGGCACTCCTGCTCTGAAGATGGGTTCGATTCATGGTGTGGTCGTTGACGAAATAGGGATCCCAGTGAGCAAAGCAGCGGTTAGCGCCCGGATTATCAATGGTCACATACTTAGCACTCTTATTCGCTATGTTGAAACCGATACTGATGGCCAGTTCTCGCTTGACCGTCTGGAATGGGGCGCATATAGGGTCTACGCAAATAAAGAAGACTCTGGCTATCCTGACACCAGTTTCTCGTTCTACAACAAGGGTTTTCCTACAACGGCGACTCTAACACCGCAGGCACCGATCGCCGAGGTCCGAATACAGTTTGGTCCGAAGGCTGGGATCTTAACGGGTATGGTAACGGATGCTCTCTCCGGTGCTCCCATTAACGCTGGTTTTAAACTCATTCGAACGGGTTCTCCCGATGATTGGATTTCGACCGCGTTACTGGCAAGATATCGTGTTCTGGTGCCCCCGTCCACGGACATCACGCTGGAGGTGTCTGCGCATGGTTACAAGACCTGGTACTCCGGCGGCTCTTCCGACCCCTTACGAAGTGTCCCTCTTTGTTTGGAGTCAGGCGTTGAAATGAGACTGGATATTCAGTTGCAACCGGAGGATTCCAGTGGAATAAATGCGGTACCAGGACTGACAGCACGACCTCCGGTGTCGGCCAAGGGTGTGCGACCTACCATGCCTCCAGCCCAGAACGAAGGCTCCATCCGCGGGACGGTCGTCGACGAAAATGGCATCCTCTTGAGCGGGGCGAAGGTGTTCTTCGAACCTACGGATCACCACCAGAGGCACTCGTCAGTTTCCACTGTTGAAACGGATGCTACCGGGCGGTTTGTGATCGATTATTTGGAATGGGGTCAATATCAACTCTACGCGAGGAAGGAAGACGCGGGTTATCCGAACACGGTGTTTCCAATTTACAGCAATGGAATTCAAACGAGAGCCGAGATAACATCGCAGGCGCCAAAGGCGGAGGTAGAGATGCGCATTGGTCCCAAGGCCGGCGTGTTGGCAGGTGTCGTGACGGACGCTAACACCGGTAAACCTGTAGTCGCCGATTTCTTAATCAAGAGAGTCGCCTCTCCGGACGAGTCGGTTTCACTCCGCTCCTCCGCCCGTTATCGATACCTGGTCCCTCCTTCCACCGACGTAACTCTCGAGGTGTCTGCCCCCGGCTATAAAACATATTACTACGGCGGTTCTTCGGACCCTTCGCGACGCCTCCCCCTGCGGTTGGAACCAGGGGCCCAAAAGATATTGGATATTAAGTTGGAGCCTCAGACCGACGGTCCCGCAAAGTAATACGCTTCCGGGTTCCAAGCATTATTTTGTAGCGACCATGCATCGTGTGGATTTGAGCCACAGCGCGCAAAGATTTGACCCTCCAAAATGATAATCGTTCACTGGCCTGCTCCTTCCCCATTGACACTCTATATGTATCCCGATATCATTCCTATAGAGTGCCGATAGGAGAGATCGCTTGAACGTTGAACCGACCACCCTTCTGCAGGGGACTTTGGACCTGCTGATCCTCAAATCGCTGGTCGCGGGCGAGATGCACGGATTGGGAGTAGCATGCCGCTTCTTGTGAAAGTCCGAAGTTTCCTGCGAAATCTTTTCTTGCGTCGCCGTGTGGACACAGACCTCGACCAGGAGGTTCATTCATACCTCGAAATGCTGACCGAGGAAAACCTTCGTGCGGGCCTGCCACCGGAGGAAGCGCGACGGGCCGCGCGGATCGAACTGGGCGGCGTCGAACAGGTGAAAGAGCAGGTTCGCGGGGAACGAATTGGCCATTGGCTCGACTCCCTGATCTCCGATTGCCGCTACGGTCTCCGGCAGCTCCGCAAGAACCCCGGCTTCACGGCCGTCGCCGTCCTTACCCTGGCCCTCGGCATCGGCGCCAACACCGCCCTCTTCTCCGTGGTCGATGCGGTGCTCATGCGGCCCTTGCCGTTCGAATCCCCCTCGCGCCTCATTGCCCTCCATGAGGGAATTCCCAAAATGGGTTACCCGAAGATGGGCTTTTCTCCGCCCGACCTTGTCGTTTTTGCGCGTGAACAGAAGTCGTTCAGCGCCATCGGCGCCTTTCAGAATGGAAACGTGAACGTCTCGGGCCATGGCGAGCCGGAGCGGGTAATGTCGGCACGCGTTTCCTCGTCACTTTTCCCCATGCTCGGCGTGGAGCCGATGCTGGGCAGGACCTTTGCTCCTGACGAGGACGTGCCGGGCCATCACGTCGTCCTCCTCAGCTACGGATTTTGGCAGCGCCGTTACGGCGGCACTCCCGGCATCCTCGGTCAAACCGTCGACGTCGACCGCCAGCCCTATACCGTCGTCGGGGTCATGCCGCGAGAATTCGAATTCCCCCTGCAGGGGCCGGAGGTCAATGGCTCCCCTGCAGATCTTTGGGTGCCGCTGGCCTTCACCTACGCGGAACTGCAGGATTGGGGTGGCGCGTACTTCACCAGCGTGGTCGGGCGGCTACGGCCCGGCATCACGATGGACCAGGCGCGCGGCGAAGCCACCTCGCTCGCGCATGAAGTCCTCGCGAGTTACCCTTCTGCTCTCACGAATGTATTTCGCAGCGCTGAACTCAGGATCAGTGCGTCTCCGTTTCAAGAAGAGGTCGTCGGCTCGGTCCGCACCTTGCTACTCGTTTTGATGGCGGCCGTGGCTTTTGTCTTGTTGATCGCGTGTGCCAACATTGCGACGCTCGTTGTCTCGCGGGCTGCCACACGACAAAAGGAGATCGCAGTCCGCACGGCGCTCGGGGCCACGCGGCTTCGGTTGGTGCGACAGATGTTGACGGAAAGCCTTGTCCTCGCACTCGGCGGGGGGGCGCTCGGACTGCTTCTCGCCTTCCTGGCACGGAATTTCATCCTCATCCTGGTCCCTTCGAGCATCCCTCTGCCGCGTCATGTAGCACTCCACGGGGGGGTGTTCGCCTTCGCGGTTGGCCTGTCTATCCTGGCCGCTGTTCTTTTCGGGCTCGCTCCGGCTTTCCAAGTATCGTCGGCATCAGTGCAAGGTCCTTTGCAGGAGAGCGGACGGGGCGCCACACCTTCCCGCTCGCATCACCGTCTCCAGGGGATTTTCGTCACCGTGGAATTTGCCCTGGCACTCGTGCTCTTGATTGGAGCCGGACTCTTGATTCGCAGCTTTGGCAAACTGCTCGAAACGAATCCGGGGTTTCGCCCCGAGCGCGTGCTGACGTTGAATATTCCCCTGCCGCGCAAGGCCTATCCCCGGGAGGCGCAGATCCGGGGTTTTTACAGACAATTGCTCGACCGCGTTTCGAACTTGCCCGGTGTCGAGAGTGTCGGGCTATCCAACGATTTGCCTCTGAATGCCCGCGAAATGGTCTCGGTCTCCATCGAAGGTCGAGGCAATGCCGAAACCGACACGCCGCAGGCGATATGCCAGTCCTGGGTGATGGGAAACTACTTTCAGACCATCGGTATTCCGCTCATCCAGGGCAGGTGGTTTACGTCCGAAGACGGCATCGAGTCTCCGCCGGTCACGATGGTGAGCCTGGCCGCGGCGCGGAAATTCTGGCCGGGACAGAGCGCCCTCGGGAAACGTATCCGCTGGGGAGTGAGAGCCCCGTGGCAGACCATTGTGGGTGTCGTCGGCGACGTCAGCCAGGGGCCGTTGAACACTGCCGTGGCGCCGCACGTCTATCGACCTTATAGCCAGTTGGCCGGCCCCTTCCTCGAAGAGGACCCGTTTGGCGACTGGCACGCGATGAACCTTGCGGTGCGCACGAACGTGGATCCGGCTTCGCTAACTTCCGCCGTGCTCGCCGACGTTCATTCGCTCGACCCTGATTTGGCTGTCGCCGGCATTCGAACGATGACTGAGGTCATCAGCTCTTCCTTCGCTGGGCCTGAATTCAATATGGTCATGCTGGGGGCGCTTGCGGGCTTGGCGCTTTTCCTTTCCGCCATTGGGGTTTATGGTGTCCTGGCGTACCTGGTGGCGCAGCAGACGCATGAGATCGGCATCCGGATGGCCCTGGGCGCGAAACCGCGCGACGTGCTCCGGCTCATCCTGGGCAGGGGAGCGCGGCTGGCCGGAGTAGGCGCCGGATTGGGGCTCGTGGCGGCCCTTGCCCTGACGCGGCTCATGAAAGGGCTGCTCTATGGCGTCAGCGCAATCGACCCGCTCACCTTTGCAAGCGTTGTTGCGCTTTTGACGGTGGTCGCGCTACTCGCCAGCTATCTCCCCGCCCGCCGCGCCACCCGCGTCGATCCCATGGTCGCCCTGCGCTACGAATAGAATGTTGTGACCTCCGAAACGCCATTCATGATGTAAATCAGGCGAAAATCTGTCGTCATCCCCCGCACTTCTCATTGCACAAAAGCCGCTCCAAGGCGATAATGGCGTTCTTTTGCCGGGGATCACTTCCAGACAGGCAGATTTGAATTACGGATTTTTTTTCGAGGACTTCGAATGGGCCGAGGCACTCTGAATACAGCGTGGAGACTGATTCCGACGCTGCTGATTCTCCTTTCATCCGGTTATTCCTCCGCCCAGCCGAGTTATCTCCACATCCCGATGAACCAGCGGGGCGAACTGCTCAACGGACTGAAACTGGTCGTCGTCGAGCGCCAAAATCAACCCACGGCGACTGTGCTGCTGGTAACCTTTGCCGGATCGAATGCCGACGAATCGGGGAAGGCCGGCACCGCCTCGCTCACGGCCAAGATGTTGCTGGCTGCCACGCCGCAGCGAAAGAGAGCTCAGATTACTGACGATCTGGCGGGAGATGGCCTGACGGCTTCGTCGTATGCCGACTACGATGCCAGCTGGTTTCGTGTCAGTGGACCGGCCAAGGATGTCCGGACCATGCTGGAGGAGTTGAGCGATCTTCTTCTCACGTCCACCTTTGATGAGAAGGAACTGGCGCAACTCAAGGAGGAGACCAAAAACGGGCTCCTCGAACAACACCGGGATGCTCCGGCGCTGGCGGAACTCTATTTCCGCGAGAAACTTTACGGGATGCATCCTTACGGGTTTCCCACGGAGGGCATCCCCCGCATGGTCAATGATGTCGCCGCCGCCGATTGCCTCAAGTTCTATCAAAAGTACTACCACCCGAACAACGCGATGCTGCTGGTGGTGGGAGGGGTGCGGTCAGACGACATCGAAAGTAAAGCACGCGTGCTGCTGGGAGGATGGAAGAACATTCCCTCCCCAACCATCTTCCCGAAATCCGCCAAGCAGCCCGTCGGCGTTCAGATCCGACTCGTGGACCGTCCCGGCAGCGACCCTGCTCAAATTCTAATGGGACGCATCGGCGTGCAACGAACCTCCCGCGATTATTACAACCTGGAGATGCTGAATTTCATCCTGGGCGGCGAAGGATTCGCGTCGCGCTTCGCGGAACGGCTCCAGAAGAAGGACCACGTGGCTTCAAGTGTTTCCAGCGCCTTTGAATATCATCTCAGTGGAGGCGAGTGGAAGGTCCGCCTTTCGACCGCGTCCGCCAACGCCCCCGCCGCACTCGCCGCTGTCATCGATGAGATCAAGCGAATCCGCGATTCCCGGGTGACGGAACAGGATCTGGCGGCAGCCGTATCGGCTCAAACCTCCCAGATCACAGCGAGACTCCAAAGCAATGACCAGATTGCCGAGGCCCTCGCCGCCATTGAAGTCTATAACCTCGCCTTTGATACTTATACTGCCTACACGGCCCACCTCGCGCGCGTCTCCGCAGAGCAGGTCCAACAGGCCGCCCGTGAGTATCTCGACCCCGATTCTCTTGTGGTGGTGGTGGTCGGCAACGCCGCGGAAATGAAGGAAGGCCTTGAGAAACTGGGCTCGGTCGAAGTTTTTCCGGGCACTTGATCCATTTATCCCCCGCCAGCTAAAAGAGAAATTCCAAATCCCAAATTCCAAAATCCAGATAAAACCCAAATTCCAAAGTCCAGACAAAACCACGCTGGCCCGGAGGGACGTCCGAGTGTGGGGTCACGGGCACTTGGTTCATTTATCCCCCGGTTGCTAAAAGAGAAATTCCAAATCCCAAATCCCAAAATCCAGATAAAATCCAAATCCCAAAATCCAGACAAAACCCAAATTCCAAAGTCCAGGCAAAACCACGCTGGCCCGGAGGGACGTCCGAGTGTGGGGTCACGGGCACTTGGTTCATTTATCCCCCGCCAGCTAAAAGAGAAATTCCAAATCCCAAATTCCATGCAAAACCACGCTGGCCCGGAGGGACGTCCGAGTGTGGGGTCAAGGATGGGATATGAGTCAGGTGAGGCCCGGAGGGCCGCTAGAATGTAGCCCCGTCCGAAGCTCCGCGCTCTTTGCGGAGCGAGGGCGGGGTCAGGAATGGAAAAAAGCATAGAGCCCCGCTTGCGGGGCGACAGAATCCTCTCGAAGACGCAAGATGATTTCCTGTTATTTATATCTCTCCCGTATTCTCTCTGCTTCCCCCTTTACCCTCTCGTAATCCCGATTTGCGGGATTGGAGATTTTCCTTATGTGCCGCATGTTGTGAATGCCGATGAAATCGACGATCGGTATGTTGAGGTGGAGCACGATTCTGTCGCCCCGCAAGCGGGGCTCGGACCTTTTACCACCCCTTACCCCACCCTCGCCCCGCAAAGAGCGCGGAGCTTCAGGTGGGGCCACATTCTAGCGGCCCGCCGGGCCTAATCCAGACCCTTTCGGATTCTGGAGCCTCCCTCAAACCGCCCTGCCAACAGCACGGGGGGCTCCGCTCCCCTACGACAGAAAACACCGAACTTGCGCCACGAAGGATCTTTGCCATGTGGGCATGCTGCTCCCACGGATCGCCCTTCCGGACACACGAAAATGAGCCTTCCGCCAACTTTTCGTAAGAATTTTGATGGAGATTGTATTCGCACATTGTCAGCTTGTTCGATGGGAGGGTAAGCCATGAGATGTCCTCAATGTGGATATATCCAAATCCGGAGCGAGGAATGCGTCCGGTGCGGCAAGACCCTCACCTCGCTCAAACCACGGCGATCCGTCGTGGAAACCCCGTCAGGCATTGAACCTGGAAAGCGCCTGTTGTCGCGCCCGCTTTACATTCCCTCCTGCTCTTTCCTGGAAGACAAGAAGGATCCCACGGCGGCAGCCTGGTTGAATTTCTTCTTTCCCGGTCTCGGTTATATCTATATCGATCGGAATTTTCTCGGGGTCTCGCTGCTCTTGATTTTCATCAGTTGTATCATCGGGGCGAGCATTGGCATCTATGCCCTATTGCCGGTCAGCATCGGGATGTCACTTCTCTGCACCCTGGCCTCCTACATGAGTGTGAAGAAGCACAACCGCGCTCTCAATGGTCACGGGTCCAGGACCTCTTCCGACACCCAAACCTCCTCTATAAGACATCTCAATACTGAATCCTCATTGGACGAAGAAGACTTAGAGATCGTCGATGCGTAAGCCGCTCACTGTCCCCTTATAGAGATTAGAAGCACTCCTGAGGCCGACAACTTAAACTCATGTGCGGGAATAACTCGCCGGGTGGCCTGCCTGGGTAGCCGGGATTCCGTTCCTGGGAATCCCGGGCCTTTCCGTGCCGCCCGGTGGTGCCCGCCCCGATCCACCGGACCCCTGTTCAAATTAAAACCAAATTCAGGTATTCTTCCATCCGTGACCATGGTGCTCCAGGAAAATGTCCCCTTGGCGCCGATGACGACGTTGGAGATTGGCGGCCCGGCACGATACCTTGTCGAAGCGCAGGACGAATCCACCCTGATCGAGGCGCATCAATTTGCCCGGCAGAGGCAGCTTCCTTTTTTTGTTCTGGGCGGTGGAAGCAACATCGTTGTGGCGGATGAGGGGTTCCAGGGCATGGTCGTTCGCAATTCGATTCCCGGCCGTGAAGCGGTAGCTGGAGACCGTAAGGATTCGACCGAGAGGATTTACCGTGTTGGCGCCGGGATTGACTGGGATCAGTTTGTAGACTTTTGCGTGGGACAGAATCTTGCCGGGGTGGAATGTTTGAGCGGGATCCCGGGTTCAGTCGGGGGGACCCCCATCCAGAATGTGGGCGCTTATGGACAGGAGGTCTCCAGCGTCATCCGTTCCGTCCGCGTTTTTGACCGTCGCGAGGAAAAGGTTCGAGAACTCGAGAAGGGTGAATGTGGATTTTCCTATCGCAAGAGTATTTTTAACACCACCGAGCGAGACCGCTACATCGTCCTGTCGGTCACGTATGCGCTCCACGTCGGCGGTCCACCCACCCTCCGGTATGCGGATCTGGAACGCTACTTCCGGAGCGCGGCCCTGAAACCTTCCCTCCAGGCCGTTCGTGAAGCCGTGCGAAGCATCCGCCGGCGCAAGGCGATGCTGTGGGTAAGGGAGGATCCCGATTGCCACAGTGTCGGCTCTTTTTTCAAGAATCCCATCGTGAAGCCCTCTTTCTTCGAGGAACTTCAGAAACTTCATCCCGGTGTGGACATCCCGCACTATCCGGCCCCCAGTGCTACTTTTCCTGGAGAAAGCGTGCCGGGTGGAATAAAGATAGCGGCGGCATGGCTCATCGAACAGGCAGGCTTTTCCAAAGGATATCCCCCGGAGTCGCGCAGAAAAAGTCGCGTTGGCATCTCCAGCAAACATACCCTGGCGCTGATCAACCGCGGTGGGGGCACAGCCCATGAGGTCCTCGAGCTGATGCGCGAGGTCCAGGCGGGGGTGGATGAGAAGTTCGGCCTCCGGCTTGAAACCGAGCCCGATTTCGTCGGCTTTCCAAATCCATTGTAGTACCGACTTCAGTCGGTTACCTCGTTCTGCCGTGATCCCTCCGTAGTACCGACTTTAGTCGGCCATGTCGTGTTCCCGTAGTGCTGACTTCAGTCGGTCATGTTGTATTTCCGTAGTACCGACTTCAGTCGGTCATGTTGTATTTCCGTAGTGCCGACTTTAGTCGGTCCCTCCTATTCAATCAAACCTTCCCGCTCGAAACCCACGGCTGGTCTCCACCGGAACCTCTCGTCAATTTTCCATTTTGATTTTTCTTTCCGATTTGCTAAAGTCGGTGGGCTTGTTTGTGGGGATAACGGCACATTTTCAACACAAGGAATTTTCCAACATCATCTTCCCCCCACAGGGCTCTTCCTTTCGGCAGGCTGCATTGCTCGCTGGATTCCCTCGTGGGTACACAATGGACTGCTCTCAGAAGGCCCGAAACCTGAGACCTCAGGGTTGCTTTACCTTTTTCGAGATGTGCCCCTGTTCTTCTTAACGCGTTCGAGGGTGAGCGACCGTCGCGGGGGGGCTTCATACTTCGAGGACATCTTCTCGTCCTTGACTGCGGGATCATTTAAAAAACCATTTTCGAACCGAGTGCATCGAGGGAGGGTGGAGAACCACTATGACACGAACCGCAAAATACCTAGCTGTTGTGATGGCCGCAGTCCTGCTCTTTGCGGGGACGGCGGTCATGATGGCGCAAGCCCAGGCCAAAGATTCGGAAGCCGATCTTTACACCGCCTGGTACAACGAAAAGGACTTGGCCAAGAAAGCTGATGTTGCGAAGAAATACCTCGATAAGTATCCCAAGGGACAGTACGCGGCGTACATGCATCAGTCCATTACGGAGTATCAGTTCCAGCAGTTTGCTGCGGCCTGGCAGAGTCACAACTCCGCCGATCTGTTCAACCGGGCCAAGGAATTTCTTGCCAGTCCGCCGGAGGGCGTTGAAGCGATCACATTTCTTTACTGGCCGGCTCTCGAAAGCCATCGTCTGACCCGGGCGCGAGACTATGCGCTGGCCAAGGACGGGCGCGATTTTACTCAGAAGGCGATCGCCGAGATCGAGGCCGGCAAGGTGCCCGCCATGGTGCAGGACAAGGCAAAGTGGGACGGGGGAGAGAAGAACAAGGTCCTCGGCATGCTTTACCAGAACCTCGGCCTCATCGATGCCCATGACAAGTCCGTTGATCAGGCGATCACCAATCTTCAGAAGGCCCTGGCGGCGGATCCCAACGAGCCCTACTCCGCCTTTCAACTCGGTCTCATTTTCCAGGGCAGATACGACGAAGACCTGAAGAAATACAATGCCGTCACCGACAAAGACAGTCCCGAGGCCAAAGCCCAGTTGGACGTGATCCACAAGGACGCGGATGACACCATCGACGCGCTCGGCCGCTTCCTGGCGCTCACCGACGGTCAGGCCCAGTGGACCAACCAACGGAATTCCGTGGATGCGGTGCTCAAGGAGTACTGGAAGACCCGACATCCGGAGGACCCCAACGGGGCCCAGAAGGCCGTCGACAAATATAAGGCCCCTGGGAGCACCCCAGCGCCCGGGAATTAACCCGGCCGGGTGGCTTCCAGAACCCGACCCTGCCGTTCATCGCGTCGGGTGGACCGCATCGGGAGTGGATTCCCGCGAACAACATCATGCGCCGCTTGCCGGGATTTCTGAACCGGAAATCCGGCCCGCGGCGTTTTTCTTTGCTCCCGTGAGCATCCGCACACGGTCAATTCAAGTCACCATCGGAATATGAATCCCTTTCATTTTTCCTCTCGCACGGCCTGGGATCTGTCTCCCAACGAACTCTCCCTGCGGGTGGCCGAGCATCGCCGCAAAGGCCGGCCCTTGCTCGATCTCACGGAGTCCAATCCCACCCGGTGCAAGCTGTCCTATCCGGGCGGAAAAATCCTGGGGCCCCTTCTTCAACCTGAAAACCTCTCCTACGAACCGGCCCCGCAAGGCCTGCTCCAGGCTCGGGAGGCCGTGGCCCGGTATTACGAATCAACGGCCGCTCAGCGCATCGATCCGAAACAGATTCTTCTCACCGCCAGCACCAGCGAGGCGTATTCATTTCTGTTCCGCCTTCTCGCTCAGCCCGGAGATCAGATTCTTGTCCCTCGTCCCAGCTATCCCCTTCTGGATTTCCTCGCTCGCCTCAACGATGTGAACCTTCAGGCGTATCACCTCGAGTATCACCGGGGCTGGCATGTCGATCTGAGCTCGGTGGAGCATGGGCTCACCTCCCGAACGCGCGCCCTGCTGGTGGTGAATCCCAACAATCCCACCGGATCGGGCATCCGCCCACAAGAGCAGGAAGCTTTAACCGCATTCTGCCGCGATCACCAGCTCGCCCTGATTTCCGATGAGGTGTTCTTGGATTTCGGATTTGAAGACGGCCCCTCCGGGGACAACCCGCGCACTGAACTCGCAGGCAGCTTGTCCCGACCCTCGCCGGAGACTACACGGCTGCACTCGCTGGTCGGAGGCACCGAGGCGCTTACTTTTTGTCTCAACGGAATTTCGAAGATGCTGGGATTGCCCCAGATGAAACTGGCGTGGATCGCTTCAAGTGGACCGCCGGCCTGGCTGACGCCGGCGCTGGAACGGCTGGAGGTCATTGGCGATACCTACCTCTCGGTCGCAACTCCGATCCAGCAGGCCCTCCCCACGCTGCTTCAAGATGTCCGCCCGATGATGCGCCGGGAGATTCTGACGCGTGTCCGTTCCAACCTTCACGCCCTCGATGAGCGCGTAGCTCAAACCGGGGGCCTCTGCGAGCGGTTGATCGCCGAGGGGGGTTGGAGCGCCGTGCTCGCCATTCCGCGCACTCCGACGGAGGACGCCTGGGCTTTCGAATGGCTGGAGCGCGACGAAGTCCTTGTCCATCCCGGCTATTTTTTCGACTTCGA
The DNA here is from genome assembly GCA_020073085.1 of Terriglobia bacterium. Taxonomy (NCBI): domain Bacteria; kingdom Pseudomonadati; phylum Acidobacteriota; class Terriglobia; species Terriglobia bacterium. Next base: position 25,880 of record JAIQFV010000033.1, read on the forward strand.
AGGCGAGGGCCACATCGTTTTGAGCTTGATCCCTCCCGAACCCGTGTTTCGTGAAGGCATCGAGAGGATCTTCTCAAGAATTGAAAAGGTGCTGAAGGGACACTCCTGACAATCTTTTGAATCCACATCCTTCGCCACCTCGCGCATAGCGACGCTTCGATCTCGGGAGATATCAGGACTCGTCCGGATGCGCTCAGGCAATTGAAGAATGGAAGATGCCAATCCATTCTTTTTTCGGCCCGGGCCTGCCGGCTCACTTCACAGCCTTCGATCTCGGAATCCGGGAATAAAACCAGGCAGTCCGGGGATTAACCTCTTCGGAGATTGGGGAGCGGGATTTGTCATCAAAGCTTTTCTCGGTGATGAACTTCTGCATCTAACTGGAGCAGGCATGGAACAATCACTCTCTGTTTCGAGAAACGCGCTTGAGCGCGCCCGGCGAATCACACTGCGCGTGTGGATCGCTGCCGGAGCCCTGCTGGTCCTGGTCTTGTTCCTCTCCGTGCCCTCCCTTCGCAATTTCATGGAATCGGCCCGCGGAATGATCTCGATTCGCAACCTCGCCGCCTTCTCGAATTCCAACAATCTCGACCCGGTTGACAACGGGGGATCCATGAGTCAAACACAACGGCAAATTCACGCACCCGATTTTGACGGGGCCGTGGCCTGGTTAAACGTTGAACACCCGCTGACGATTCAAGACCTGCGCGGCAAGGTGGTCCTGCTCGATTTCTGGACTTATTGCTGCATCAATTGTATGCACGTCATCCCGGATTTGAAAAAACTGGAGACGAAATACGGCGGCGCCCTGGCGGTGATCGGGGTTCACTCGGCCAAGTTCCAGAATGAGAAGGAGTCCGGAAACATTCGCGAGGCCATTTTGCGGTATGAAATCGAGCATCCCGTCATCAACGATGCCAACTTTGCAATCTGGCGGCGATACGCGGTTCGCGCCTGGCCCACCCTGGTGCTGATTGATCCGGATGGCTATGTGGTCGGCGAGGTGTCGGGCGAAGGAAACTACACGGCCCTCGATCGCGCCATTGGGCAACTCGTGGATCAGTTCAAGGCGGCTGCAAAGCTCAACACGAAGCCGCTGCCCCTCGCCCTTGAAAAATACAAGCAGCCCCCGTCAGTCCTCTCCTTTCCGGGAAAAATTATTGCCAGCGAGAAGCTCGACCGGCTTTTCATTGCGGACTCCAACCATAATCGCATCCTGATTACCACTCTCGAGGGCAAGGTCGTCGACGTGGCCGGCGCGGGAGCGGAAGGCCGCGCGGACGGCGATTTTGCCAAGGCGACCTTTCATCATCCGCAGGGAATGGCCCTCTCTGAATCCGGTGATGTGCTGTGGGTCGCCGATACGGAGAACCATTGTATCCGAAAGCTGGACCTCAAGAAGCGTACCGTCGGGACAGGGGCCGGCACCGGGGTCCAGGCCGAGTGGGGAGCCAAGGGCGGCCCTGCCCTCAGCACGCCTCTCAGTTCGCCCTGGGACCTGACGGCGATCAGGGAAAGAATCTACATTGCGATGGCGGGGAGCCATCAGTTGTGGGTGTTTGATCCCGAGAAAAAAGAGGTCGCTCCTTTTGCCGGGAATGGGGCGGAAAACATCGCCGACGGGCCTTTGGACAAGGCGTCGCTCGCTCAACCCAGCGGGATCACCACGGATGGGAAGCGGCTGTTTTTTGCCGACAGTGAGGTGAGCGCTGTGCGATATGCCGACCTCGGTCAACCCACTCAAGTCCACACCCTCATCGGCGAAGGCTTGTTTGAATTCGGGGATCAGGATGGTTCCTATCCGGACGCCCGATTGCAGCACCCGCTGGGCGTCCTGTATCACGACGGCAAAGTCCTGGTGGCCGACACTTACAACCACAAAATCAAGAGGGTCGATCCCGAGAAGAAGACTGTAGAAACGCTGCTTGGGACGGGCAAGCCGGGCCTCGGCAATGAAAGTCATCCCCAGTTTTACGAGCCGGGGGGACTGGCCATCGCCCATGACAGGCTGTTTATCGCCGACACCAACAACCACGCTATCCGCGTCGCCGATCTGAAGACGAAGAAGGTGACCACGCTGCAGATTTATGGCTTTGATGAACTGGCCTCTTCAGCGCCCGTGGCAGGCGATGATTCCGGATCACCCTTCAACATCCGCCAGTCCCTCGCCGCACGGTCAATCAAGCCGGGTGCCGAAGGACGTCTTCTCGTGGATCTCAAGCTTCCCGATGGCTATCATCTCAACCCGCTGGCTCCGTTGAGCTACCGAATTAAGAAGATTAACGGAGAGGGCGTGACGATTGCCGAGTCCGCGAGAAAAAACTCCGTTAAAGACCCGAAACTGCCCATTGCGATTCCTTTCAAGTCGTCCCCGGGACCGGGAAAGACGGAAATCGAAATCGCCATGACCGTCTATTACTGCCGCACCGATAACCAGGGGCTGTGTTTCATTAAGTCGCTCGAACTGACCCAGCCGCTTGAAATTTCGGCCTCGGCCTCGGGAAATGATGTGCCGGTGAGCGTGAGGATCCAGTGAACAGTGAAGGAGGTGTCAGGTGCCGGGTGTCAGGGGGGAGGAGAAGGCGGAGTTCGATGGTCGGAGGCCAGATTTCTCCCGTAGAGGCGCACAGACGTGCGCCCTCTCTTGAATCCAAGGCACAAAAGGCAGACACCAGAAACAGGAAGCAACTACAATTCAAACAAAAGATCATCAATTGTGTGTCTCGTCAAATTCGAGACGATTTCCGGCTTCTGACCGCCGATTTCTGACCTCGGACTCCGACATCAAAGGAGGGCGCACGTCTGTGCGCCCCTACAGAAGAATTCCGGCCTCTGGCTTCTGTCTTCCGACATCCGACTTCGGCTGGTTCAGTTCCTCTAACTATCGGCATCCCAAATTAAGCTTGGAGCACAATGCTAGTGTAGTGTCCAAGAATTAGCTGGACAGTTTTTTCTTTGCCTTTCTGCGGCGCGGCTGGGTACAGCCGGGTTGAATTTGTTCGAGCGTCTGACGACAACGTGAGAGCTTGTTTTGGATCGATTCGACCGTGGCCGTCCAAACAAAGGGCTTGGGGTTCTCATTCCACGCCGCCAGAAACTCGGAGATGGCCTTTTGCAAATCTTTCACGCTTCCAAACGAACCGCGCCGAATTCTCTTGGAGGTCAGTTCCCCAAACCAGCGCTCCACCAGATTGAGCCAACTGGAACTGGTCGGCACAAAATGAGGGAGGAAGCGAGGATGTCGTTTCATCCAGGCTTGCACGCTGGGATGTTTGTGAGTGCCATAGTTGTCCATCACCAGGTGCAAGGGCACCTCGCCGCGAAACTCTTGGTCCAGACGGCGCAAAAATCTCAGAAACTCCTGGTGGCGGTGTCGCTGGTAGCATTGGCCGATGACTTGGCCCTGCAGCACTTCCAAGGCTGCAAACAGCGTCGTCGTGCCATGGCGCTTGTAGTCGTGAGTCAGCGTGCCACAGCGCCCCTTCTTCAGAGGCAAGCCCGGTTGCGTGCGGTCCAGCGCCTGAATCTGGCTCTTTTCGTCCACACAAATCACCATGGCCTGTTGCGGTGGGTTCAAATACAGACCCACCACATCCGTGAGCTTTTCCAAAAACTTGGGATCGCGCGACAGCTTGAAGCTCTTGACCCGATGCGGTTTGAGATTGTGGCTGCGCCAGATGGTGCTGATCGTGGACTTGCTCACCTCCTGGCGCTCCGCCATCAGCCGGCAACTCCATTGCGTCATGCCGTGGGGTTTGGTCTCGAGCGTCGCCGCCACGATGGCTTTTATCTTTTCCGGTCCCAAGAGAGGCTTGCGCCCGCGACCCGGCGCCACTTCCCACAAACTCTCCGTCCCTTGCTCGGCAAAGCGGCGGCGCCACAACATCACCGTCTTGCGATTGATCTCCAGTGCTCGGGCGATGGCACTGTCGGACTGACCGGCTGCCGCCGCCAAAACGATGCGGCTTCGAAGCGCCACTTGCTGGGGGGTTCCATACGCTGCCAGCCACTGCTGAATCTGTTCCTGATCCCCGGGGTTCAAACATACAGTAGGGGTGGTTGGGCACATGATTGAGTTTAACTTGAACCATATTATCTGTCCAGTTATTTGTTGGACACTACACTAGAACTTCAACTCCAGTCCCACCGGACAATGATCTGAGCCCGTCACTTCGGGATCGATCCAGGCTTTCTTGACGTGCGGCAAGAGGTCTTCGGTCACAAAGAAATAATCGATGCGCCAGCCGACATTCCGCTCGCGGGCCCGCGTCATCATGTCCCACCAGGTGTATTGATCGCGCCGGTCAGGATTCATCTTGCGAAACACGTCGACGTACCCGCGGGCCACCATGCGGTCCATCCAATCGCGCTCGATCTTTAGAAATCCCGACACATTCTCATTTTCCTTGGGGCGCGCGATGTCGATCTCGTGATGCGCGGTATTGTAGTCGCCGCAAATCACCAGGCGGTGGCCCTGTTTCCGCAGCGTCTCCCAGTGCTTCAGGATCGATTCATAAAAATCCATCTTGTAGTCCAGCCGTTCCTGGTCGCGCTTGCCGTTGGGGAAGTAGACATTGAACAGGGTGAACGGTTCGAACTCGGTGACCAGCACCCGACCTTCCGTGTCGAACCGGGGGATTCCAAACCCCGGCCTGACCGAGCGGGGAGGACGATTGCAGTACGTGGCCACGCCGCTGTATCCCTTGCGCTCGCCTGAACTCCAGAAACTTTGATACCCCTCAAGGCCCACCACCTGCGGATCGAGTTGCTGCTGCTCCGCCTTGGTTTCCTGGAGACACACACAGTCGGCCGAAGCCTTGCGGAACCAGTCCAGAAATCCCTTTTTCACAACGGCCCGAATGCCGTTCACATTCCACGAAAGGAGCTTGATCGAGGAGGATTTTGTTTTCTTCATGGGTTTTAGTGGGTTCAAAGAATTGTTCTTGTCGTCGTTGAGCGGTACAAAATATACAACAAATTCACGCGCAAGAAATCAAAAGGTTTCAGTTTGCTGGGATTGCGCTTTGGTAGCCCCGCCTGGCGCTTTTTGCCCGGCGGGGGCTGGTGCCGGCAGTGTGCACAAAATCACCTTTTCTGCACCTCTCATCCACAAGCCCCCGCCACACACCCCGTGGCGGGGCTACCAAAGCAACCCCACTTCTACTCACAACCTGATTGGGACACACGACGGTCAGAATACCATTTGAACTTTCTACGTCGGGGGGGTTATCATTACCCACAAGGAGTCACACCACCGTTTGAGTTGAGGCTCTCAAATGGTTCGAATTCACATGTGACTTTCCTCAACTCAAAATAGAACGAAGAGACAGGCAAGAACAAAATTCCGGTTTCATCCCGTCACGATCTAGCGCTGTCCCGGAAGCCCTGACTATCAAACCCGTCAGACTGACTTTAGAAAATGAACATCGCGTGAGGAAATCTCTCGAATTCCGGAAGTCCAAGGCCCCGTTCTGTTCCTCACAGGAAACCACTGAGTGATGACCATCACCCCATTCCACGTCTTGCATCAATCCGGAGCTTTACTGAACAATTGCCTTCATGGAGGAAACACCATCGGCGGGCTTTTCATTCCGGCCGATCTTGAGCTCAACAGCAGCATTCCCACATCTGCGGATGACCGAAGGGGACTTTCATCCCCCTCGGAAACGAGCAGTGCGGATTCATAAAGAGGAGAACAATCAATGAGAATTACCCCCTTGTCACAACGAACAACGCGACGTTCCCGTCTTGTCAGGACTGGCGCGTTTGCATTCCTCGGTCTCGTCTTAATCCTCAGTCAACTCGCCAGTCCTTCCCCTATTCAGGCTGCATCGAGCAGCATCGTGATCAGCCAGGTCTATGGGGGCGGCGGCAATTCGGGTGCAACCTTAAAAAATGATTTCATCGAGCTCTTCAATCGAGGAGGCAGCGCCGTCGATGTGAGCACCTGGTCGGTGCAATATGCCGCTGCCGCAGGTTCCTCGTGGCAGATAACGAACCTCTCTGGCGTCATCCAGCCGGGTCAGTATTATCTGGTCCAGGAGGCCCAGGGCGCGGGCGGTACCTTGCCTCTGCCAACCCCCGATGCCATTGGGAACATCCCCATGAGTGCCACTGCCGGCAAGGTGGCGCTCGTCTCCAATCAAACGACGCTCACTTGTGGTGCCGCCGCGGGCAATTGTTTTCCCAATACGGCGATCGTGGATTTTGTGGGATTCGGGAGTACAGCAAACAACTTCGAGGGAAGTGGTCCTACGGCGACGTTGAACAATACCACGGCCGCGCTGCGCAAATCAGGAGGATGCACAGACACGGATAACAATGCCTCCGATTTTTCGACAGGAGCTCCCACTCCACGCAACACCGCCTCTCCAATCAGCCTGTGCGCTGGTCCCACTGATCCGTCGGGCACCGGAGCGGCCACACCCGGTTCATTGACCGCCGGGAGTTCCACCCTGTTGACGGTGAAGGTCACGCCGGGCGCTAATCCAACCAGCACCGGAATTTCTGTGACTACCAATCTGCTTCTGATCGGCGGCTCGGCCGCACAGGCGTTGTCCGACGATGGAACCAACGGCGATGCCGTCGCGGGAGATCTCATTTTCTCCTATCAGGCAACGGTGGGCGGTAACATCACGCCGGGTTCCAAGACGCTCCCTGTGACGATTTCAGACGCGCAGTTGAGAAACGGAATTGCGTCCATCACCCTCGCCATCGAACCTCCGCTGACAGCCATCCATGATCTCCAGGGACCCGGTACGACCTCGCCCCATGTAGGTGAACTGGTTGCGACCCGCGGCGTCGTCACGGGAATCAAAAGCAACGGATTTTTCATTCAGATGCCGGACGCCGAAGTGGATGGCGATCCCAACACCTCCGAGGGGATCTTCATCTTCACGTCCAGCAACCCTTCGGCCTCGGTCTCGATCGGCGATTTGGTCAAGGTGACGGGGACAATCCAGGAATTCATCCCCTCTTCTGATCCGGTCAGCCCGCCCTTGACAGAAATTGCAGGGTCCCCGGTCTTCACCATTCTCTCCTCGGGGAATGCCCTGCCCAACCCGGTCACGCTCACCAGCACCGACACCACTCCATCGGGCGGCCTCGAACAGCTGGAGCGATTCGAAGGCATGCGCGTTCACGTGGACTCGTTGCTGGTTGTTGCGCCCACCGGCGGAAGCATCACTGAAGCCAGCGCGACCTCAACCTCGAGCGGCATTTTCTTTACGGTGATCGACGGCGTGGCCCGCCCCTTCACGGAGCCCGGCATTGAGGTCCCCGACCTGTTGCCGGCAGGTGCTCCCTGTTGTGTTCCGCGGTTCGACGGCAATCCCGAAAAGCTGCGTGTCGATAGTGACGGATTGCTCGGCGCCGCGCGGCTCGAAGCCACCAGCGGAGCCTTCCTCAACAATGTCAGCGGGGTGCTCGACTACGGTTCCCGCAGTTACACCCTCCTGCCTGATCCTGGAAACCAGACACAGGCGAGTGTTGCGGGGAATATCACCGCCCTTGCGGTGCCGGATGCTTGTCCCGCGGAATTCACTGTGGCCTCTTCCAACATGCAGCGTTTTTATGACACGGTCAACGATCCCTCGACCAGCGATGTCGCGCTCACGACCACTGCCTTCAATAACCGGCTCAACAAGGTCTCGCTCGCCATCCGCAATGTCATGAAGCTGCCCGACATTGTTGGCGTTGAGGAAATGGAGAATCTCTCGACGCTCCAGACCCTCGCCGACAAGGTCAACTCCGACGCCGTGGCCGCCGGTCTGGCCAGTCCGCAATACCAGGCCTTCCTCGCCGAAGGCAATGATGTCGGCGGGATTGACGTCGGATTTCTCGTCAAGGCAACGCGGGTCACGGTCATCGATGTGACGCAGGTGGGGAAGGATACCACCTACGATGATCCCAATAGTGGTCCGGCGATGCTGAACGACCGCCCGCCGCTCGTGCTGCGCGCGACCATTCAGCCCCCTGCCGGTCCCCCATTCCCCGTGACCGTCATTGTGAATCATCTCCGTTCGCTCTCTGGCATCGACGATCCCGTCGATGGAGTCCGCGTCCGCGCCAAGCGGGCCGCCCAGGCGGAGTTCCTGGCCCAGTTGATCCAGGACCACCAGGCGGCGGGAGAACGCGTGATTTCCGTGGGCGACTATAACTCGACCCAGTTCAGCGATGGCTATGTGGATGTCATCGGGACCGTCCTGGGAACGCCGGCTCCTTTTGACCAGGTACTCTTCGCCACGTCCGCCCTCGTGAATCCGACCCTCACGGACCTGGTCGATACGGTCGCTCCGGACCAGAAGTATTCCTACGTCTTCAACGGAAACGCCCAGGAGCTCGACCATATCCTGGTGACCGGGAATCTGCTCCCCTCTTTGAACGGGCTCTTTTATGGCCGCAACAACGCCGATTTCCCCGAGAGCTACCGCAACGATGCAAACCGTCCGGAACGCTTTTCGGACCACGACATTCCGGTGGGATTCTTCCAGATGCCGTTGTTGGTGAGCAACGCCTCGGTCGACCAATCGACGCTGTGGCCGCCCAATCACAAGCTGGTTCCCATCACCGTCAACTACACCCTCCAGAACCTGTGCACCACTCTTCGTACGGTGACCACGACGTTGAGTGTCACCAGCAATGAAGCCATCAACGGGACCGGAGACGGCAATACCGATCCCGATTGGGTCGTCGTCGATCCGCACCACGTGCTGCTGCGGTCGGAACGGGCCGGCACCGGCAACGGGCGGGTCTATACGATCACCATCAAGGCCACCGATAGCAAAGGCAACGTGGCCACCCAGGCTGTCACCGTTACCGTAGGAAAAGACAAGAAGTAACCGGAACCCCCTCGTCACCACCGCCTCCCGGATTCATCCGGGAGGCGGTTTTGCTTTGGTAGCCCCGCCGGGCGTTCTTGGCCTGGCGGGGGCTGGTGCCCGAGGATCTCAGGAAATTACCACCTCTGCCGCGTTTGCTTTGGTAGCCTCGCCGGGCGTTCTTGGCCCGGCGGGGGCTGGTGCCTGCGGATTGCAAGAAATTACCAGCTCTGCCGCGTTTGTTTTGGTAGCCTCGCCGGGCGTTCTTGGCCCGGCGGGGGCTGCGTGCCCATGATGTATATTGCGGCCAGTTCCGTTTCACACCACTGTCTCTTCTCATCGCTGAAGGAG